>CANGDZ010000036.1 GCA_947452785.1 Comamonadaceae bacterium
CATGCAACACCATGCCAATGGCAGAGTCATTGGAAAGTAGTGCAGAAATATCCCAGGCCTGTTCTCCGAACAGAGATATCCAGTCTGCTTGACTAGCAGTTTTTGCAAGTTGACTTGCCAAACTTCCAGCCAACATCAATATCAAAATATTGGTGACTGCAAATAGACGTTGAGGCTTGACTTTGCCAAGTCCTTCATAAATCAACCATCCAGTGAGTGCACCCATTGCGAGTCCTATGGCAACACTTAAGGTGATTGCCCCCTGACTTTCTGAAGAGCCCGTTATCAAACCGGATACGAAAAGTACCGTTTCTGCGCCTTCTCGCAAAACAGACAACGCCACTGCAACGGCAAGTGCCCAAAGGGTCTTATCACCTTGTGATGTAGACGTCCCGATTAGTTTTGCATCCTGAACCATTTGATTTGAATTTGGTGACACCCAGATGCAGTGCCACGCAAGCATGCCAAGTGCGATGCTCAAAATACAGATCGTGACGATGTCTTGACCAATTCCATCAGCCCAAGAACTGATCCGGTCCATGGCCGAGGCCATCAAAACTGACCCCATAGCGCCAGCTGCCACCCCACAAGAGAGCCAACGGGTTCTATGCATAACCCCACGAGTTGAGGCGGCAACAATGCCCACGAATAACGCTGCCTCCAAGGTCTCTCTAAAGACGATCAATCCTGTTCCAAACATTGCGAGGCTCCCTTACTCTGCAATCACAACGCCTTTGGCGGTAGTGGGATTAAATTCGCCCATGAACTCATAGCGCCCTGGCTTCAATGGCCCGAGGTAGATCACCGCTTTCGCGCCGCCGGGGATGACCTTCTCCCGATTCAAGGCATGGCTTTCAAACTCTTCTGGCGTGGTGTCTAAATTTTGAACAGTGAGTTTGATTCGCTGATTGGCAGGTACCTTCAGGACCGATGGCTCAAAGGTGTGGTTCTTTATGGTCATAGACAGCTCTAGGTCGGCAGCGTGAGCTGGGATAACTGCCAAATAACCAGCTATCGATATAGAAAGGTTGATGGCCATTGCCTTTGCCGTTTGGAGGGACATGTTCGGTTGCCTTTACTTGTAAATGTCTGAGCGCCTCAATTCTAAATGCGAATCAATCTCATTTACAAATAATTTTTATGACCCTGAAGCGGAAGTGGGCTTCCCCGGCTGTGTGGATTCACGGTTGAGGCTGCTTTGGGCCGCTACAAGGCGGCAGGGCTGGAAAGCCGTGCGAGCGAGCAGTACTGCGATTTGTGTGTGGGATTCAAGACAAGTTTGTTCTTCAGACAAACAGCCCAGGTTGGTACTCCGTCGTTGAGACTCGGCACCAAATAGCTGTCTCAACATTTAGAATGATGAACCGGACCCCAAGAGCTTGATCTACTTGCCCTTGGAAAACTTAGGCGGTTTGTGATGGAGCTTGTTCTGCCCCGCCAAGATGAAATCCTAAGTGATCGATTTACTTAGGATTTTTTCTTTTGCGCCATTGAAAAGATACACTGGAAAATACACTGTCTAGGGCCTCATTTTCTTGAAATTAGGTTAAATTTACCAGTTTAAAGTAGTGAAATTCAGAAGACCAGAGCCATCAAACAGTGTTTTGTGAGTCGTTCATATTCGAACACCAGTGCTCAAATTAAGTGCAAAAGCTCTTTGCAGTACCTACTCTTGACATCCTCCCCCACCTTGGCCTACGGCCACCGCTTGCGCGGGAAGGAGGGGGATTCCTACTGCGCTACGCATGAGAAACCTCGCGCATAGTCGCTTCAGTGGGTTCCTGCTTCACTGAGGCTGGTTTCGCCGTGGTCTTGCGACCCCGGCCACAGCCGTCCTCTCCACAGGCTAACAAGCGCTGTCCGCGCTCTAAAACATTGATCGCGCCGACCGCATCGGCATTTTCGCCATAGCCACAATCGACGCAAAGAAACTTGGCTTGATTGAGCCGGTTTTCTTTGGCAACGTGGCCGCAACAAGGGCAAGTCTGACTGGTGTGATGCGCCGGGACCGCCAGTAACATACCGCCGCTCCATGCCATTTTGTACTCCAGTTGTTGCTGAATTTGACTTTGCGGCTCATGCGCCGCTGATAGCGGGCCAGACGTTGCTGATGCTTTTTCAAACTATTGAGTGGCGCAATAAAGCTGCCATCGCTCACTGTGGCGAAGCGGGCAATGCCAACATCGATACCTATGGCGGTTGTTGACGCGGGGGTCGGTTGACCCATCTCGCGTTCGGTCTGAATGCTGGCAAACCATTTGCCACCAGACTGACTGACTGTGATGCTCTTGGCTGCACCAAGAGTGTCCCTGCTGTTGCGATAGCGTATCCAGCCCAATTTAGGCAACTTAATCCGGCTATTGGCCTGGTCGATGACAAATTGCTTGCCATCGGGATAACGAAAACTCTCACCGCTTGCTTTGCGCTTGAAGCGAGGAAACGATGCGCGTTTGGCAAAGAAGTTCTTGTATGCGCGCTCCAAATCCTTGAGAGCGTGCTGTAAAGGGTGCACTGGTGCATCCTTTAGCCACGGGGTTTTAGTTCCATTGCGCCAGTCGGTCAACGACCTCGCCAGGGTCACATAGCCAATGAACTTACCCCCTGCCTCGTAATTCGTTTTCTGCAATGCAAGCGCCTTGTTATAGACGAACCGACACGCCCCCGAGAAACGGCGCATATCGCGCTGCTGCTCACCATTGGGCATGAGCTCGAACTTAAAGGCTTGCAAGCGTTGCGTACTGTTTAAACCTACATGGACTTAACACGGTTGACAACTAGGACGGCTTTGCCGTCCGCGCTCTTGACCCGGCCCTAAACGGCAGGGTTTGCCGCGCACCGGATCAATTATCTTTAAGGGGACTTAGTAAGTCTGATTTACTGATGAAGATCAAATAGATGAAGTGAAGAAAGACGTAAAGTTTCATTTCAAAAACACATTGATTTTGAGCAAAAGTAGTGCCTTGAAAGCAGACGACTTGGAATCAATTATTTGAAATAAGTCATGGCCACATTTGTCAAAACGCTTGCCGTAGTTTCACTATTTGCTTTTCAGGCAACAGCATACTCTGACGATTTGTTTTCTTACGTTGCACGAATTCGGTGTGGTAAAAACTCGAATATTACCTACAACGAGTATTTTTCTGCATCAAATGATACTGAAGCTAATGATGAGGTTAAGAGAAATATTTTGAAAAATGATAAATATCGCGGAAAAGACTGTAAGTTGGCTGAGTTGGTCTCTGATAAACCACACAGCCAAAGCAGCAGCGGTCGAAGTCATTTAAAGTGAAAATTAAGTATGGCAGCAACAATAGCAGTGGTTCAACGCAGTACTTTTCTGCGGACAGTGATCTAGAAGCTGAGAACGAAGCAAAAAAATTCTGAATAACAACACTACTTTCAGAGGTCGTGGCTGCCAGATCATGGAGTTGAACAGTCGGTGAAATCTATCAGGAGGGCGTCATGCCCACCAGCGTTGCCTTGGCCCGCATTTTGAGACCTTCATCCGCGACCAAGTTGAAAGCGGCCGCAAATGGGAAGTTGGCTAAAACCGTAGGTGGTCTACCTGTGCAGCAGTCATTGTTTTCGGGGTGACTCTTGCCCCTCACGCACGACCAACTTTTGAACTTTCCATAGCGTAGACGTTGCCCCCCCCAGGGGGCAGAGATGCTGCGAGTTGTTCAAGTCAGAGACATCAGGCTTTTGTGACTTAGGGCTCAGCGCTGCTTGTTTGCTTGCGACAGGACCGATGCGGCCAGTACCTTCGTGGCCTTAGCGTAGTGGTCGCTGGCAAGCACTCGTGCTGCAGTGTCTTCCATTTTGGCTCCCGTCTGCCTGTCCCCACTTCGCTGAGACAACGCCGAAGCAGCCAAGCTCTTGGCCACTTGTGAAGCATTGCCGCTTTGCAATGTTTCCGACGCCAGTTGGCCAATCCGTGTAGACGTCTGCTTGGTGTTCTTGGACATCGCTACTCCTTGGTTTAAAGGTGGCTGATGCGACCTTGACTGAAGAGAGTCATTGCGCAACTGTAAACCGTAGTGTAAACTGAGAAGTCAGAAAATTGAAGGTAGTCGAACGATGGGAACCCCACTCAAGAATCCGCCTGTGTATCTAACCCTGGCCCAGGTGCAGTTCAACCCCATTTTGAAGCTCGGCGATTTCTTGCCCAGCATCCAGGAGAGCCTCCGTCAGGCGGGCTATCCCGACTTCGAACGTCAGAACATCATCTCCATCCAGATCACTGCCCAGGACGGACAACCTCCAACTCCAACGCCAGTTCAGCAGGAAAGATTCTTGCTGGGCAACGTTGAAAAGACGCACACATTCATTCTTGATGGGCAAAGCCTCACTCTTCAGTCGACAAATTACGGTCATTTCGAAGCCTTTTCTGCCTGCTTCATGGAGGCACTGACCATCGTCAATGACGCAGTGAAGCTCGCATTCACTGAACGCGTTGGCCTCCGCTATCTGGACCGAGTCATGCCGCAAGCTGGCGAAACGATAGAGCAGTACCTCGTCGATCAAGTCAAGGGGATGCATTCACGACTCGCCGGACGCCCCCTCTATGCTTTTACCGAGGCAATGAACGAGATAGGGAACATTAAGCTGTTAAGCCGAGTCGCCATTCAGGAAGGCTCACTCGCATTCCCTCCAGACATCCAGCCTGGGGACATGCGGATTTCGGAAAGATTTACGTCTTACATTGGAAACAGCGCCATCCTCGACAACGATGGCTTCGTGGAAGGTCGAGAAGTGTTTTCGAAGAAGGTCGTTACCGAACACCTTGATGCTATCCATAAGGTCATCGGCGCTGCGTTTAGGGCCACGGCAACGCCTCATGCGTTTACTACTTGGGACATGTGATCATGCTCGGACTTGCAGTTCCCGTTGCTGATTTCAACGCTTACCCTCACTATCGGTCAGTACCGGCCATTCACAGTCGTGCGACCACGGCTGAAGGTCGCCCTCTCCCCTATTTTGGAGGGAGCGGCACCGGTGGGATCGAAGGCTTGCAATTCGTAATGTCGCGTCAAGGTTACAGCCCCTTCGCGATTCTGAAGATGGAGCCAACGACTGCGCGGGAAATCTACGCCCCGTACACGGACCTGATGAAGGAAGTCAAAGCTGGTTTTGGTCGGACCATGTCTCACTTGCCATCAGTGTTCGGTGTGTCGCGTCAAACGCTCTATAACTGGCTCAACGGCGAGATCCCCAAAGAGCAGCATCAATGGAGACTTGTACATCTGGCCGCAGCGGCACGGCTGTTCATAGAAGCTGGTTTCAAGCCAACCGCACTTTCGCTTGATCGTACTGTTGCTCATGGGAAGTCGTTCATCGAACTCATTGGGCAAGGCGCCGATGGCAAGGAAACCGCTGAAAGGCTTATCCGGCTAGAAAAGCGTGGTGTGTCTGCACGGGCGAAACTCGACGCTTTACTTGGCGACAGATCATTTTCGCGCCCCGATGTTGCAGACATGGGTCGTCCTGCCCTCAAAGAAAATGTCTGAGCGAAATGGAAGGCATGACAGCAACCTGGACCAGAGATACGCCTTGGCGTCAGGGCCATCTCCTCTCGCCTCAAGCCGCTCTGGCATTTGGATTTTCACATCCAGAATCGCCTGACTCAACGTGTGTGGTTGTCATAAGCCACGACTGCGATCTGGCCAATGATTCATTACAGATCGAGCCTGATGTCGAAGTCATCGTTGGACGTCGTGTGCAGAAAGGGGATGGCAACTACTTCTGGGCGAAAGCACCACGCACTCTCCACATCGATACGTTACATAACGGCAGCGGAGCAGTCATTGAACTGGTCGCCACTGCCAAGCGGTCACTTCCGAAGCAGGAACTTGCGCCATTCACACCTGACATCTCCTATGCGCTGCCGGGGAAATCGTTGTCGGCATTGCGCTCCTGGCTGAGCGTTCGATACAACCGCGCCGCATTTCCAGATCCCTTTGTAACTCGCCTGTCTCAGTTCAAGGTCGACAAACGTTTGGCAAAAATAATCGAACCGGTTGGCAACCTGCTGTCAGCAGTATATTTTGACGTCGATGACGGCCTGGAAATCGATCGTACCGATGGCAGCCCCTACGATTTGAAAATCGTTCTCGCCTATCCGCCAGGCGACGATCCAGAGCAAGTCGCAGACGACGTTGAAAATATCGAAATTGCAGTCACGAATCTCTTCGAAGAAAAGCATTTTGACCAGGGCACTGGAAAATGGAGTGGAATTGCCTTGAAGCAATGCATGTCCATTTCCGAGGACGATCTCCTTTAAGCAAGGCAAGACTACTTACCCAGTGGCGGCTTGAGCACATGACTATTAAGGCCAATGAAGATCAAGTGGGCCCACTGACCTGACGCAGCTAAAGAGGCAGACGGAATCCACGTATCCGGTCGGTTACAGCCCTGAGCGACGGCTAATAGCCGATAGCCGACGCCTAACGGGGATACAGTAAGCGACTGTTTTGAGCCTAGAGCCGTAATTGAAATCTGCCGGCCGTCTGTCAGTATCTGGGTGACTCCGAGTAACCAGAAAAACTGCAATATTCAGTGACGCAAAATCGGAAAACTGCAATGTTCAGTGACGCATGAGTGCAAAGTACTGTGACGCAAAATTGAAGATGCTTTTCAAAATCAACCGCTTACAGAAGCTGGACTGCAATGTTCAGTGACGTTCCGCAAATCCCTCGTAAAGCCACTCAGTTTTTAGATTTGCATTTGAAGGCACCCGATACCTCGGTGGTCCCCTCATCGTTCTTTGTCAAAGAAAATAGATTCAATTCATCATTGACGCGGTTGAGTTCTCCCCCTGCATTGTTGTCATGCATAGCTTCGATCCAGTTTTTGATATCTGTCGGCTTGCGACCATAGTTTTCCATTCTTTTCACAATATCCGACTCCGACTCGCATGTTGTTCCGTTGAACTTGATAAGGCGGTTGTCCATTGAGCAGATCAGAAAATAAACGCCAATCGTATGAATTGGCGCATCGCCATCTAAAATTAATTTCTCTTTGGATTTGTCAAGCAGAACGGTGATTTTGCTTTGAATGGCATGGGTAGGATTTATTTTTCCATCGGGTTTGATCAACCTGTCGGATATGGTTCCTGTGCATTCAAAGTTTTCTTTTGAAAAAATAAAATCAGATATTTTTGAACTTAAATTATCGCTGCATGCAGACAGGATGAAAACAACAAGGAGGGGTGAAAATAACTTGAAAAATTTCATGGCGCTCATTCCTTGTGCAGCTTATTTCGACTGTGACCTCTTCTCCAAAGAAAAGCAATCATCACAGCGACGTCCTGAATTTACTGCAAAGCCATACACACCATACCGATGGACTGCACGGCTGCGGTTGACTGCGCTTGCTGGGTGGCGGCCAGCGCCCTTTCCCAGAGTGGGGCTTGCGCCGTCAGTTGGGCGGGCGTCATTTCATGGCGTTTGACTGCCTCCTCAGAGGCTTGACGAGCTTGCCGCAAGAGCAGGGTGATTTGCGCTTGATCGTCTCTGCGCGCGTGCACATGCTCTGAGCCTGTCGCGTGCCATCGCTTGGCCAACGGAGCTGCGGCACAGGCCGCGTCGCGCGCGAACAGGTCATAACGGGTGGGCTTATAGCGTTGAATGCCGCCCATCAGAGGTGGTAGTTTGTCGCCCATCACGCCTCTGGCCACTGCGCGCCGCACAGGTGAGTGCGCCACGTAGATCGCGCCGTCTGGCCCGATGCTGGTCACCGCAATGGATTCTTCGCGACCAGGGGCAAACCAGCGCAAATGACCGGATTCACGGTCCAACAAGCCCATGCCAAACTGCGTGCCTATTTGCGACTGCCCCAGTCGACGGCCTGCGCCGATGCTGATTACCACCCCGTTGGCCACAATCGTCGGTGTGAGCGCATTGAAGTTGCTGAACCCCGGGTAGGCATCGAGCGTGGCACGCCACACGACGCGCCCAGAGGTGCCGGCGTTGTGCAGCTTGAAAATGTCGGACTTGGTGACGGCGTACATTTCATGGCCATCGGCCGCCACGGCCACGGAGGCGGCCACTTGATCGCCGACATTCACGCGCCAAAGTTCTTTGAAATTGCGGTCCAGCGTGATCACGTTGCCGTTGTCATCAGACACCACTACATAACGCCCATTGGCCGACAAAGTGGGCGTGGAGCCGGTGCCACCCGAAAAATAAAATTGATCGCTGATGAACAAGCTCGGCCGGCCTTGTGCCGAGGGTTTCAGGCGCAGGCGGTACAAAGCGCCGTTGTCTGAGATACCGTCGGTTTTGCCGTCTTGTGCATCGGGTGCGGTGGCGGCCACGACGATGCTGTCATCGCTGGGGTCCACCGCGTAGTAATTGGCCACATTCACGCCATTGCCGTAAATCACGTCCAAGATGGTGTCAAACAGACCCAGCCCATCATCGGTGGGGCCAAACGCGGCGGCGGTTTCGCGGTTGGCCCATCGGGTCAAGAATTTGGGGATGCGAACCAGCAGACTGGCCGCAGGCGCACCGGGCAAGTGAAACGGGGAGGACAGCAAGGGCGAGCCGGTTTTGCGGTCAAAGGCGGTAACCCATCCATCCATGCTGACCGCCACCACAGCGTCCGCACCCGGCATGTAGTTCATGCCCCACATATGGGTTTGAGAGCGTTTGCCAGGCACATGCGCTGGCAGACTCAAGCCTGTGGACACGCTCCAGACTTTGGAGCCATCGGGGCGCAGCGCCATGGCCGTGGTGTAGGTGCTGTGGTAAATCAGCTGCTGACCCGGATGAGCCGGGTCGTTGAGCACCAGGGGCGCGCCACTGCCCGCGCCCTTGCCCGGGATCGACCAGCGGCGCTGGCCGGTGAGCTGGTCCAAGGCGACCAAGGACACGTCTTCAGGGCTCCAGCTGGGTGAGAAATACAGGTTGCCCGCATTGTCGAAGGTGGGTCCTTCGGCAATGTAAAAGCCGGTCTCGGCCACCCAGTCGGCATCAAAGGTGGGGGCGATGGCGGTCCACAACTCGTCGCTGTTGACTGTGTTGACATGCATGGTGTGAAAGGCATCGGGCTCGGGAAATACGGCCGATAGCGCTGGGCCCGCTTCGCGCACACCTTGGGGCGTCCATTGCGACAAAGGTGGGGTGGGAAAGGCGCGCACTTGGGGGGTGGCCGTGAGCCAAAGCCAGAACAACATGGCCGCGGCGGCCAGGCCGAACAACAAAGCCAAGGCAATGCGGAAAATGCGTTTCTTCATGCGGTTACTTTCAAGCGCTTGCATGGGGTGATGCGTGCTTCACATCAAACTCAGCGATGCGAAAGCGCCGCAAGCGCCAGCGCATGTAAAAGGTGGTCCACGGCCAGTTGGTGCTGTTGCGACCATTGCGATCTAAAAAGTAACTGGCGCAGCCGCTGTTCCACACCGTGCGCTGCAATGCAGTTTGTACTTGCTGGTTGTAGTGCGCCAACTGCGCCGGGTTGACCGCGATGGTGGCCAGTTTTTCTTGGCGCGCGGTGCGCAAGGCCGAGCGAATAAATCGCAACTGCGCTTCGATCATCACAAAGGCCGATGAGAAGGTGTACAGGTTCGGGCCAAAGGTCAAAAACAGGTTCGGACAGTCGGGCACCATGGTGCCCAAGTAGGCTTGGGGTGAGCCTTGCCACAGGTCGGCCAAGCGTTGACCCGAGGCGCCGATGATGTGCTGCGCAATCGGTGGGTTGGCCACTTCAAAGCCTGTGGCAAAAATAAGCACATCCACTTCGGCGCGGTGTCCTTCGCTGTCCATGATGCTGTGGCCTTGAATTTCACGCACGCCGCTGCGCACGGTGGTGTGAGGCTGGGCCAAAGCGCGGTACCAGCTGTTGGACTGCAAGATGCGTTTGCAGCCCAAAGCAAAGTCAGGCGTGAGCTTTTGCCGCAGCGCCGGGTCTTTGACGCTGCGCCCGATATTTTTCAAACCTGCTTTTTGCAGGCGCTTGACAAAGAAGGGATAGCGCAGGCCGCTGTTGAGCACTTCAAATTGAAGATACAAAGCCTTGCGTAGCAAGGCTTGCAGCCAGGGGAATCGCGCAAAGCGCTGTTGCCAGGCGGCTGAAATGGGCGCGTCCATTTTGGGCAGCACCCAAGGGGCCGTGCGCTGAAACAAAGTCAGATGCGCCACTTGTTTGGCGATCTCAGGCACAAACTGAATCGCCGAGGCGCCGGTGCCAATCACCGCCACGTGTTGGCCTGTGAGGTCGCAGCTGTGATCCCATTGGGAGGAATGGAATTGCTTGCCCGTGAAGCTGTCTAAGCCAGGGATGGCCGGTTTTGTTGGCACATGCATGGGGCCGCAGGCCATGACCACAAAGCGTGCGCGCAGCAGACCCTGACTCGTTTGCAGATGCCAGCACTGTGTGGCCGTGTCCCAGCGGGCCTCATGCATTTCTGTGTTCAGCTGAACTTGGTTCAGCACTTCAAATTGGCGTGCGGTATCGACCGTATAGGCTTTGATTTCTGCTTGTTTGGCGAACAAGCGGCTCCAATGCGGGTTGGCGGCAAAGCTGTAGGAGTAGAGCGCGGCGGGGACATCGCAGCCGCAATCGGGGTAGGTGTTGTCGCGCCAGACACCGCCGATTTCGCTGGCTTTTTCGAGCACCCGATAGTCAGCGCCCATTTGCTGCAAGGCAATGGCCGCGCCGACACCGGCAAAGCCCGCGCCCACCACAATGACTTCGAACAGATGCGCGCTGGCGCTGGCTGTTGCTTCAGTGACCGAGGGTGTAGCGGACATCTGTGGCTTATGAAAAAGCGAAGTGGTCTTTGTCCATCTGCATCACCGAGCGGGTCGAGGCCAACGCCGCTTTGCGGTGAGCCTGGGCACGGGGCAGCAAACGGGCAAAGTAGAACTCGGCGGTTTGGATCTTGGCGCGGTAAAAATCGGCTGACTCTGCCCCTTGATGGTTGGCCAGAAGGTCCGTCGCTTTGGCTGCTTGTTGCGCCCAACTGTAAGCCATCATCACGTAGCCGCTGTACATCATGTAGTCGACGCTGGCCGAACCCACCAACTCTTTGTCTTTGGGCGCGCGCAGCATGATCGCGAGCGTCATCCAATTCCACTCAGCCGCTTTCCAGGCCAGAGTTCGGGCCATGCTGCCTTTGACGCCGCCTTGCAGCAAATTCGGACGCGCAAACTGCAGCATCTTGCCGCTGAAGTCACGCACGCATTGACCTTTGGAGGCGAGCAAGACTTTGCGGCCCAACAGGTCCAGCGCCTGGATGCCGGTGGTGCCTTCGTACAGCGTGGCAATGCGGGCGTCACGCACGTTTTGTTCCATGCCATTGGCTTGGATGTAGCCATGACCACCAAAAATTTGGATGCCCAAATTGGCGGCCTCTAAGCCCAACTCGGTCAAGAAGCCTTTGAGGATGGGCGTGAAAAATCCCAATTCGGTATCGTATTTTTGGTAGCTGGCCTCGTCGCCCACGGTGCTGGCGTGGAACATGTGGTCGGCAATTTTGAGCGCGTCATAGACCATGTGGCGGCCGCCTTCGGCAATGGCTTTTTGCGTCAGCAGCATGCGGCGCACATCGGGGTGCCAGATCAAGGCATCGGCTTTGTGTTCGGGCTCTTTCTTGCCCGATAAAGCGCGCATGGAGCGGCGCTCTAAGGCATAAGGCAAAGCGCCTTGAAACGCCGCTTCAGCGTGGCATACCCCTTGCACGGCGGTGCCGATGCGGGCGGTGTTCATGAAGGTGAACATGGCTTCCAGGCCGCGGTTCTCCTCAAAAATCAAATAGGCTTTTGCGGCATCGAAATGGAGCACGGCGGTGGCCGAGGCGCGAATGCCCATCTTGTGCTCGATTGAGCCACAGTGCACGGTGTTGCGCTCGGCCATGCCGCCTTCATTGTCCACGTTGAACTTGGGCACGACAAACAGCGAGATGCCCCTCGTGCCCGCTGGCGCATCGGGCAGACGCGCCAAGACGATGTGCACGATGTTGTCTGTCAGGTCGTGCTCGCCTGCGGAGATGTAGATTTTGGTGCCAGTCAGGGCGTAGCTGCCATCGGCTTGCGGCACGGCCTTGGTGGTGATTTGCGCGAGATCGGTGCCGCACTGCGGCTCGGTCAAACACATGGTGCCCGACCATTCTCCCGAAATCAGCTTAGGCAAATACTGCTGTTTTTGCGCGGCTGTACCGTAGCGCAGCAAGGTGTTGATGCAGCCCATGCTCAGACCTGGGTACATGGAGAACGACCAGTTGGCCGTGCCCATCATTTCAGACTTGAACAAATTGAGCGAGGCGGGCAGGCCCTGACCGCCAAACTCAGCAGGGAAGGAAATGCTTTGCCAGCCGCCGGCTTGAAACTGTTGGTAGGCTTCTTTGAAGCCCTTGGGTGTGGTCACCACGCCTTGGTTGAAGTGGCAGCCTTCCAGGTCGCCCGACTGGTTCAGCGGCGCGAGCACGTCTTCGCACAATTGCGCAGCGCCTTCCAAAATCGCGTTCACGGTGTCCGCATCGGCATCGTGCCCGCTGGGCAAGGCTGCGTAGTGCGCCGGAAAGTCGAGCACTTCGTTCAAGAGAAAGCGCATGTCGCGCAACGGAGCTTTGTAGGGAATCATGGATGTTGCCGAAGTAAGTGGGGTTCAACGTTCGAGAATGGCGACCACGCCTTGGCCACCTGCCGCGCAGATCGAGATCAGGCCACGACCCGAACCTTTTTGCGCCAGCATTTTCGCCAGTGTGGCCACAATGCGACCGCCCGTGGCGGCAAAGGGGTGACCCGCAGCCAACGAGCTGCCATGGACATTGAGTTTGCTGCGGTCGATGGCGCCCAAGGGCTGGTCCAAGCCGAGTCGGGTTTGGCAAAACACTGGGTCTTCCCAAGCCTTGAGCGTGCACAGTACCTGCGCAGCAAAGGCTTCATGGATTTCGTAAAAATCAAAGTCTTGCAAACGCAACTGAGCGCGGGCCAGCATGCGCGGCACAGCATACGCAGGCGCCATGAGCAGCCCTTCTTTTTGCTTGAAAAAATCGACCGCAGCCACTTCGCTGAAGCTCAGGTAAGCCAAGACGGGCAGGTTATGCGCCGCCGCCCATTCTTCGCTGGCCAGCAAGACGGCGGAGGCGCCGTCGGTCAAGGGCGTGGAGTTGCCGGGGGTCAGCGTGCCCTGCTCGGGGCGCACTTTTTTATCAAAGCAGGGTTTGAGGCTGCGCAGTTTGTCCAGACTCAGATCGCCGCGTAAATTATTGTCTTGGCTCACGCCTTGAAAGGGCGTCATCAGGTCATTGAAAAAACCGTCTTGGTAAGCGCGGGCCAAGTTCTGGTGGCTGTGCCAAGCCAGTTCGTCTTGGGCTTCTCGCGCAATGTCCCATTCTTTGGCCATCAGTTCGCAGTGCTCACCCATCGACAGCCCAGTGCGCGGCTCGCCGTTGCGCGGCAGGGCCGGTTGCAGCAGCATTTGCGGCCGCACTTGGCTGAGCGCGGCCAGGCGCTGGCCAGCGGTTTTGGCGCGGCTGACTTGCAGCAAGATTTTGCGCAGCTTTTCGTTCAAGCCCATGGGCGCGTCTGACGTGGTGTCTACGCCGCCGGCAATGCCGCACTCGATGTGGCCTAAGGCAATTTTGTGAGCTACCAACATGGCCGCCTCAAGGCCGGTGCCGCAGGCTTGTTGAATGTCAAATGCCGGGGTTTCAGGGGCCAAGCTGGTCGACAGCACAGACTCGCGCACCAGATTGAAGTCGCGCGAATGCTTCATCACCGCACCGCCCACCACCTCGCCCAAACGCTGGCCGTGCAGATTGAATCGGTCTATCAAGCCTTGCAGCGTGGCGGTGAGCATGTCGTGGTTAGAGACTTTGGCGTACACGCTGTTGGAGCGAGCAAAGGGAATGCGGTTGCCGCCGAGGATGGCGACGCGACGGGTGGTTGGAAGTGGGGACAGTGTCATGGCGGGTACAGAAAAAGAGGTCACGAGGTCAGGCCCAGGTTGAGCTACAGGATGTAGCTCAGGCTAGCCCGAAGATGGGGTTTGTCGCCCTTGGCATTGCGTACTTCAAACAACGCGTTGTGGGGCAGGAGGCCCGCCACCGCGCTCGTGCTCCACAGCGTGGCGCGGGCCGGTAAATACAAGGGGGTTTTAAATTCCACATGCACATCGGCTTGGGCCAGCGGTTGTTGCGGCAGCATGGCCGCCAAGGCGCGTGCCTGGGTCCACATGCCATGCGCAATTGCACGGCGAAAGCCGAACAGCTTGGCCGACAGAGCGCTCAGATGGATGGGATTCAGATCGCCAGAGACTCGCCCATAGCGGCGACCGATCCCGGCATCGGCCATGAAACTGGTTTGCACGGACAGCGGCTGCGCGTTGTGCAAGGCGCTGACATAGGGCGAGCCACTCGGGTTTGGAACACCCAGGCGCAGCAAGGTTTGTGTGGCTTCCCATACCAGTGTTTGGTTTTTCCAAATCTGAAATTCGAGCGTGAACACCTGGCCTTTTTCATGCGCCAGCAGCAGGCCCGGTCTCATCTCTACGCGCAGCACATCGCCGACGTGTAGCGGTGCATTTTGCTGCACCCGATTGGCCAAATGCACGGTGCCCATGGCGGGCCAGGGGCAGTAGCTGGATGCAAAGTAGGCCATGGCCAGCGGGAATGTGAGCATCTGCGGGTACAGCAGCGGCACGCCTTGCTCGTGCTTGTAGCCGCATACCTTCGCATAGGCCGAAATGTCTGCCGCGTCCAGTGGCACAGCGGGGCGCAGGTAGCACACCGGCTGCAGTGATTCGATGCGGCCTGGCCGTTTGCTGCTGGCCTTGAGCACAGCGGCCAAGCCGGCCCAGGTGCCGGGCGTTTGCGCTATCTCGATGGTGGGCGTGTGGGCGGGAGCAGGGGAATTCATCCCTCAAGCCCCCATGATGCTTTGCCCGCATACGCGCACCACATTGCCGGTGACGCCGCCCGACGCAGGCGAGGCAAACCAGCAGATGGCCTCGGCCACATCTTGCGGCAGTCCGCCTTGGCTCATGGCGTTCATGCGCCGGCCCGCTTCGCGCAGAGCAAAGGGCACGGCAGCAGTCATGGCTGTTTCAATGAAGCCGGGCGCCACCGCATTGATGGTGATACCCAACTCCGCCAAGTGAGGCGCCATGCTTTGCACCATGCCCACCACACCGGCTTTGGACAGGGCGTAGTTGGTCTGCCCCAGATTGCCGGCAATGCCGGAGATGGAGGAGACACAGACGATGCGCGCGCCCAACTTGAGCGCACCGCGCTCGACCAGCGCCTCGTTGATGCGTTCTTGTGTGGACAGGTTCACGTTCACCACCATCTCCCAGAAATGGGGTTTCATGTTGGCAATGGTTTTGTCGCGGGTGATGCCGGCGTTGTGCACGATAACATCCCAGCCACCATCGGCCAAGGCGGCATCTGTCAGTATCTGCGGGGCGTCGGGCGCACCAATGTCCAAAGCAATGGCCTTGCCCGCCACCTGCTGTGCAATGGCGTTCAGGCTGTCTTGAGCTTGCGGCACATCCAGGCAAATCACGTCCGCCCCTTCGCGCGCCATGACCTCAGCAATTGACGCGCCAATGCCGCGCGACGCGCCGGTGACCAACACCTTTTTGCCGGCCAAGGGCTGGGTCCAGTCGGCCGGGGCGACCGCGGCGTCAACCGCGGCGCCGACGCGAATCACCTGCCCCGACACATAGGTACTGCGGGGGGAGAGCAAGAAGCGCAAAGTGGACTCAAGCTCGTCTTGCACCCCGTCGGCCACATAGACGAGTTGGACGGTGATGGCTTTTTTCAGTTCTTTGGCCAGCGAACGCGTCAGACCTTCCAGGGCGCGTTGGATGGTGGCTTGACGCGGCTGCACACAGGCCTCAGGCGGGCGGCCCAACACGATGACCCGGCCACAGGGCAAGACCGAGCGCGCAGCATCATGAAAAAATTCGTAGAGCGCAGTGGATTGACTGCTGTCGCTCAGGCCTGTGGCATCAAACACAAGGGCTTTGACCTTTTCGCCAGCTTGGTCTTCTATGCCCCAGCGACCGGTCATCAGGCCCGCCGCGTTGGCCAAGGCCATCCAATGCGGCAACTGACGGTGCGCCAAGGTATGAGCCCCTACTGACTTGAACACTTGGGCCAGCACAGGGAGTAAGGCCGATTGGGCCGTACCGCCGAGCAGAACCGTGCCTTCAATCACGGCCTGTCCCGGTTGGTATCGCTCCAGCACCAAAGGCTGGGGCAGACCCAAGGCGCCCGCCAGTTTGGCACCCACGGGGGAGTTGGCAAAATTCAAATACGAGTCACTCATGCAGCATCATTTCATCAACAGTTTGCGGTACCGAGGGGCCCGTATTCGAACGATCATGCTTTTTCCCATACACAACTGTCAAGTGACAAATTCTGTGATGAGGGTATTTCGTCTTTGCGGTGTATAGAATCCACCCGATCGACGGCAAATAATTTTATTGAAACACCATGAAGCTTTTTTTGACACTGATTCTGCTCATGAATTTACAGGCATGCACAGTGTTGGCCATTGCCGATGCAGCGGGTTCAGCCGTTGTTTACGGTGCCAAAACGGCGGTAAATGTGCTGGATGCGGTGACACCGGACATCATCAACAAGAAAAAATAGAGCGAAAAAAAAGGGCTTGAAAAGCCCCTTTGGTTAGATGCCCAACCAACCGTTGGTGCGTGCAAAGTGCAGCGCCTGCGTTCGGCTATTGACACCGAGTCGGCGAAACAGACGCCAAAAGTGAACCTTGACGGTGTGCTCGCTGATGCTGAGCTTTTCCGCAATGTCGCGGTTGCTCAGGCCCTGGTCCAACATCAGGATCAATTGCTTTTGGCGTTTTGACAGTTTGGTCGGTGCAGCCGAGGTTTCATCGGCTGCATCAGCCGCTTCATCCGCGGGCAGCAGGCTGCGCAAGCCTTCAATGATGATGTTGGGGTTGCTGGCTTTTTCCAAAAACAGATCCGCACCGGCTTCCAGACAGGCGGCTTCGTAGTCGCTGGCTTCAGAGCCTGTGACGATCACCAACGGGATATCGGGATATTTGGCTTTGATGGCATGCAAACCTGACAAGCCCAAGGTGTCTGGCAGTTTCAAGTCCAAGCAAAACAGCTCTGGCGCGCCTTGTCGTTCAACCGTAGAGTCCAGCACGTTTAATTTCGGAACTGAAACAACTTTCAGACCCGGGCGAACACGGTGGACCAGCATGGTGATCGCATCGCGCATGAGGGGGTGGTCATCAATGACGTAGACGGTCATGGTTTTGAAGGTGCATTAATCTTAAAGTACAAGGATACCAGTAACAAGGAGCGACTAGCAATATTAATTTAGCAGAATTTGCCAACTAAATCTATTTATTCTCTATTTATCGCTAATTAAGTGCATAAAACGCAAATTCTCTAATACCTTGTTGCGTGCAGGAGGGCTGATGACTTCCATTTGCGCTTGTAAAGCGTCTAGGGCGCTGGCGCCGTGGGTGGTCAACTGCGCAATGGCCAAACCCGCATCACGCGGCGAGGTGAAGCCTTTGCTTTGAAGTAAAACTTCACCTTCAGGGCTCACCAATTTGAAATAGAACTGGCCGTCTTTTTCACGGTATTGCTTGAAACTCGGGGCTGCAGTTTTACTGGTTTTTTCGGTTTTCACCTGGGCTTGTGAAGCCAACGAGCGCAAGCCCACGGCATGGTGCAACTCACGCATGAAAGGCGCTGAACGTTCCAGCGCTTTTTCAGCGCCCAACTGCAGCATGCGCTCGACCTTGTCAGGGTGTTGCATCAGATCTTCATATGTGGCGCGCATGGGCGCGATTTCACGGTCAATACGTTCAAACACCTGTTGCTTGGCATCGCCCCAGGCGATGCCGTCGGCAAAGGCTTGAGCCATCTGCTGAGTTTCTTCGGCGCTGGCAAAGGCCTGGTAGATCTGGAACAAGGCCGAGCCTTCGGTGCTTTTGGGCTCGCCCGGGGCGCGTGAATCGGTGACGATGGCGTTGATCTGTTTGCGCATCTGTGCGCTGGGCGAAAAAAGGGGAATAGTGTTGTCGTAGCTCTTGCTCATCTTGCGGCCGTCAAGGCCAGGCAAGAGAGCCACTGATTCTTCCACCACCGCCTCGGGCAAGACAAAGTGCTCGCCATACAAATGGTTGAAGCTGGCGGCCATGTCTCGCGCCATTTCGATGTGTTGAATCTGATCGCGCCCCACCGGGACTTTATGCGCTTTGAACATCAAGATGTCGGCGCCCATCAAGACTGGGTACATGAACAGGCCTGCTGAGACGTCGGCATCGGTGTCGTGTCCGGCGGCATGGTTTTTGTCGGTGGCCGCTTTATAGGCGTGCGCGCGGTTGAGCACGCCTTTGCCCGTCACGCAGGTCAGCAACCAGGTCAGCTCTGGAATTTGGGGTACGTCCGATTGCCGGTAAAAAGTCACCACATTTGGATCCAGTCCAGCCGCGATCCAACTGGCAGCGATTTCCAACGTGGAGCGCTGAATGCGGGCGGGCTCGTCGCATTTGATCAGTGCGTGGTAGTCCGCCAAAAAATAAAAACCTTCGGTCGCAGCGTTGCGGCTGGCTTGCACGGTGGGCCGAATGGCACCCACGTAGTTGCCCAGATGCGGCGTACCGGTGGTGGTGATACCGGTCAGGACGCGTGTGCGTTCAGAATTCATGATGTTCACAGTGGGCAAAAAAGAGTCAAGGCAGCAACGCCGCTAAAGGCGACAAGATCAGTTCGATCAGACCGAAGGTCAGATGCATCAGTGGCTGCATCCACAAGGTGCTCACCACGCCGGTGATGACCAAGGCCATGACAATGAAGAAGCCCCAGGGCTCAATCCGCGAGACCCAGACGGCTTGGCGCCAAGGCAAGAGGCCGACCAAGATGCGGCCACCATCGAGCGGCGGCAGGGGAAATAAATTGAAGGCGAACATCACCACATTGGTGAGCAGGCCGGCTTTGCACATTTCTAAAAAGAAGCGTTCACTGATGCCGTTGGCGATCAGCAAATAAGTGGCCGCGCCCCAGAGCAAGGCTTGCACCAAGTTGGCGGCTGGGCCGGCCAAGGCCACCCAAATCATGTCGGTCTTAGGGTGGCGCAAACGGTCAAAGCGAACCGGAACCGGTTTGGCATAACCAAATAAAAAAGCACCGCCCGTGCTGAAGTAAAGCAGCAAAGGCATGAGCACGGTGCCCATGGGGTCGATGTGCGCAAAGGGATTGAGCGTGACGCGGCCCATCATCGCGGCGGTGTTGTCGCCAAAATGTTGCGCGGCATAGCCATGTGCGGCCTCGTGCAAGGTGATCGCAAAAATCACCGGCAAGGCATAGATGAGAACGGTTTGAATCAGGTTAGAGATATCCACGGTGCGATTGTCTCAGATGCTGCGCGTTCAAATCCAAAGTTCAAAGCCCTAGGCGCGCGATGTCGCCCTGGCCTTGGCGAATCACCTCAGGCTCGTCACCGCTCAGGTCCACCACGGTGGTCGCCTCCAGTGCGCAGGCGCCGGCATCGATCACGCCAGCAATCTGGTGTTCAAGCCGTTCGCGGATTTCTTGCGGATCGTTCAAGGGGTCTTGTTCGCCCGGCATGATCAAGGTGGTGGCGAGCAAGGGCGCTGCGTGCAGCGACAGCAGTTCTTGCAGCACCTTGTGCTCGGGCACGCGCAGGCCAATGGTTTTGCGTTGCGGGTGGCTCACGCGGCGCGGTACTTCTTTGGTGGCTTCCAAAATGAAGGTGAAGGCGCCGGGCGTGGCTTGTTTGATCAGGCGAAATTGGCGGTTGTCGACCTTGGCGTAGTTGGCCAACTCACTCAGGTCACGGCACAGCAGCGTCAGGTGGTGTTTGTCGTCCATGCCGCGTACACGGCGCAGTTGATCGGCTGCGGCTTTGTCGTCCAAGTGGCACACCAGCGCGTAACTGGAGTCGGTGGGCACCGCCAAGATACCGCCTTGCTGGAGCAGCGCCACCGCTTGTTTGAGCAAGCGAACCTGAGGGTTGTCGGGGTGAACAGAGAAAAATTGAGCCATGGTGAATAGATGCTAAATGCTTTAGGCGGCTTCAGGATTCGGCAGGTTGCACCATCACGCGGCCTTCGCGCACCGTCAGCCAGGCGCCTAAAGCGCCACACAGCGCGACCAGGCTCATGCCAATCAAGGTCCACTGATCAGGCACATGGTTAAAAACCAACCAGCCGCCCAGCATGGCAAAGCCAATTTGCGTATACAAATAAGGTGTCAGTGTGGCGGCGGGGGCTCGCATATAGGCCAGGATTAAAAAGAAATGGCCCACGGTGGCCAAGAACCCCATGAGGCCTAGTTGCGCCCACAGCGTCCAATCATGCGGCACCTCCCAGACGAAGGGCAGCATCAGCGTCGCTAAAAAGGTGCCGATCCAGCCGGTGTACAAGTGCATGGTGATCGGGTCTTCGGTGCGCGCCATTTTGCTGGTCAGCACCTGAAAGCTGGAGTTGGTCACCACCAGCGCCAAAGGCAGAATCACGGTCCAGTCGAAATGTTGACTGCCCGGGCGGATGATCACCATCGTGCCGATGAAGCCGCCCATCACCAAAGCCCAGCGCAGGGGTGTGACTTTCTCTCCCAAGCTTTTGGTGGCCCACAGAGTGATCACCAAAGGGGCCATCAAGACGATGGCGGTGAACTCGCCCACCGGCATGTATTTGAGACTGAAGAAGGCCAGCAAACTGCTGCAAAAAAGCAGAAAGCCGCGCAGCAGTTGGAAGCGCGGATGGGCGGTGCGCAACACGCTGATGCCTCTAGTGGGCAGCACCGCCAAGGTCGTGGCCACGGCTTGGAAGCCGTAGCGGAACCACAGCGCCATCAGCAAGGGCATGCTGGTGCTGATGTGCTTGGTGGTGGTATCCAGGGCAGAAAAACAGGTGACCGCCAGCAGCCCAAAACCGATCCCGACCAAGACTTTGCGCGGGTTGTGCTTCACTGGATGCGGTCAGCCAGCAACTCCCACACGGGGGTGAGTTTGCCTGGCAAAAACGGCAGGGTACCCAAGTCGGTATGGCTTTCATCGGGGCTATGAAAATCGCTGCCTCGGGACGCCGCCAGGCCGAATTCCAGCGCCGTGGCGGCGTAGATCTGGGCTTCGGCCGCGGTGTGGCTGCCAGTGACCACTTCAACGGCCTGACCACCGTGGTTTTTGAATTCGGTGAACAAGGCGTATTCCTCATTCGGTGTGAAGCCATAGCGCGCGGGGTGGGCGATCACGGCCACGCCTTGGGCGCCGGTGATCCACTGCACGGCGTCGCGTAAGTGGGCCCAGCGGTGCGGCACAAAACCGGGTTTGTGCTCGGTGAGAAAGCGGCGAAAGACTTCGGAGGTGTCGTTGCAAACACCGGACTCCACCAAGAAGCGGGCAAAGTGGGTGCGCGAGATCAACTCCGGATTGCCGGCGAACCTCAGTGCCCCTTCAAACGCACCGTGGATGCCAACTTTGGCCAGTCCTTCGGACATCTCGCGGGCACGTTCTTCGCGACCACCGCGTGTTTGGCGCAGGCCTTGGGCTAAGGCTGTGTTGTGGTGGTCAAAACCCAAGCCAACGATGTGCACCGTGTGGTTGGCAAAGGTGACTGAAATCTCGGTGCCCGTCAGGTAAGGCAGCGAAAGCGCTTTGGCTGCGGCCAGCGCCCGGTCTTGCCCGCCAATTTCGTCATGGTCGGTGAGTGCCCACAGCTCCACCCCGTTGGCTTTGGCGCGCGGCGCGAGCACTTCGGGGGTCAGGGTACCGTCCGAAACCACAGAGTGGCAATGCAAATCGGCGTTCAGCTGGGGATTGGGCATGGTTTTCACAAGCCTATTTTAGACCCAGTGCCACCCTGTAGAGGTCGCGTTGGATAATGTCCCCTTTAGAGAAAAGGGGCCCCATGGCTTTGATGATTACGGATGAATGCATCAATTGCGATGTGTGTGAGCCCGAGTGCCCGAATCAGGCGATCTATTTGGGACCCGAGATTTACGAAATTGACCCGAGCAAGTGCACCGAGTGCGTTGGCCACTTTGACGAGCCACAATGCGTGCAGGTGTGCCCTGTGGCGTGTATTCCGGTACATCCACAACACGTAGAAGGCCGAGAGTCTCTGTGGGCCAAGTACCGCCGTTTGCAGGCTGCAGGTTGAAGCGCGGGTTCAGTCCTCGACGCCAATGGCCGGCGGCGCTGGCGTTTGAAGGGGGGCCGCTGGCGTCAGCGTGGGCCTAGGCGGTTTGGGGCGCTGTGGCTTGCTGGTGTGAATCTGCACCATGGCTTTCTCCATGTCACCTGCCAGCAGTTGCGGCAAGGCTTTGATGGATCGTGCAATGCTGTCTTCGATGGCCTGACGGTGATCCGGTGAGGGCTTTTTCAACACCCAGTGGATGACTTCTGATTTTTCGCCAGGATGGCCCACGCCAATGCGCAGACGCCAGTAATCCG
Source organism: Comamonadaceae bacterium (assembly GCA_947452785.1). Taxonomy (GTDB): domain Bacteria; phylum Pseudomonadota; class Gammaproteobacteria; order Burkholderiales; family Burkholderiaceae_C; genus Limnohabitans_A. The sequence continues at coordinate 22,415 of CANGDZ010000036.1, forward strand.
GGCCCATTTGAGCATGGATGTCACGCAAGCCGTTGTGCCCCGCGTGGCTACCGCCTTTTTTGAGCTTGACCTGACCGGGTTCAATGTCCAACTCATCGTGCGCCACCAGAATTTCTTCGGGTTGGATCTTAAAAAATTTGGCCAGCGCGCCCACCGATTTACCGGATAAGTTCATGAAGGTTTGCGGCGCCAGCAACCACACGGTTTGACCGTTGACTTGGGTGCGCGCGACCAAACCCCAGTAACTCTTCTCGGGCACCAAGTGGACTTTAAGCTCGCGTGCGACCGCGTCCAGCCACCAAAAGCCAGCGTTATGGCGGGTGGCTTCGTATTCAGTGCCTGGATTACCCAGGCCGACAAACAGTTTGATCATGGTGGAGGATTATCAGCGCTGTGCATATAAGTAACTCACCCATGAAAAAGGCCCGCTCACATCGAAGTGAAGCGGGCCGTTTTCGAGGGCAAGAAGAATTACTTCTTCTTGCCTTTGGCTGGTGCAGCAACCACCACGGGTGCGGCTTCCACTTCGGCGACCGGAGCCACCACAGCAACCAACACGGGGTTGGCTTTACCGTGGGTGACCACTTTCACGCCCTTGGGCAAGACGACGTCGTTCACGTGCAAAGACACGCCTTTTTGCAGGGCAGACAGGTCCACATTGATGAACTCAGGCAAATCGGCGGGCAAGCAGGCCACTTCGATTTCGTTGGCCACGTGGTTGATCAAGCACTTGTCAATTTTGAAAGCAGGAGACTCTTCTTCACCGCTGAAGTGCACTGGCACTTTCATGTGCAAAGTTGTGTTGGCTTCCACGCGCTGGAAGTCAATGTGCAACACCAATTGCTTGAAGGGGTGCATTTGGTAGTCACGCAGCAAGACTTTGCTGGACTGGCCGGCCACTTCCATCTCAAGGATGGTGGCGTGGAAAGCTTCTTTTTTCAGGGCATGCCACAGCGCGTTGTGATCGAGTTCGATCAACAGGGGTTGGGCTTCACCACCGTAAACGATAGCGGGTGTACGACCTGAGTTGCGCAGACGGCGGCTCGCACCCGTACCTTGCAATGAGCGCTCAAAAGCGACGAATTTCATAACTAACTCCTACTGAGGGTCCACCGCGACCAGTGTGACCCTGATTGAAAAAGGTCTGCGAGCCCTTGGGCCAGCAGACCTGCTAATGTGTTCTCGGCTTCTTAATCCGAGAACAAACTCATCACCGACTCACCGGTGGCAATCCGCGCAATCGTTTCAGCGATCAGCGGGGCCACGGTCAGTTGGCGAATTTTGGCGCAGGCTTTGGCCGCTTGCGACAAAGGAATGGTGTTCGTGACCACCACTTCATCCAGCGCATCGCCTTTGGCAATGCGGTCGATGGCGGGGCCAGAGAAAATAGGGTGTGTGCAATAGGCGTAGACTTTTTTTGCGCCACGGTCTTTGAGCACTTCGGCCGCTTTGACCAAGGTGCCTGCCGTGTCGATCATGTCGTCCATGATCACGCAATTGCGGCCATCGATCTCGCCGATCACGTGCATCACTTCGCTCACATTGGCCTTTGGACGACGTTTGTCGATGATTGCCAGGTCGCAACCGAGTTGCTTAGCCAGCGCACGGGCCCGCACCACGCCGCCCACGTCAGGTGAGACGACGATCAGGTCTTCGTAATTTTTCTGACGCAAGTCACCCAGCAACACGGGGGAGGCGTAAATGTTATCCACCGGAATATCAAAGAAGCCTTGAATTTGATCGGCGTGCAAGTCCATGGTCAACACCCGGTTGACGCCCACGGCTTGCAGCATATTGGCCACCACTTTGGCCGAAATCGGCACACGTGAAGAGCGCGGACGGCGGTCTTGACGGGCATAACCAAAGTAAGGAATGACGGCTGTGATGCGCTCGGCTGAAGCGCGTTTGAGCGCATCGACCATGATCAATAATTCCATCAAGTTTTCGTTGGTCGGCGCGCAGGTTGACTGCACCACAAACACGTCGCGAGCACGCACGTTTTGCTTAAGCTCGACGGTGACTTCACCGTCAGAGAAACGACCCACATCGACCGCACCCAGGGCAATGCCCAGATTGCTCGCAATGTCAGCAGCCAACACGGGGTTGGCATTGCCGGTAAAAACCATGAAATCGGGGATGGGGGTAGACGACGGCTGCATGAGCGTTTCAGCGATCAAAAAAAATGGGCCTGTACGATTGAACGTAGTGGCAGGGGAAGAAGGACTCGAACCTTCGCATGCTGGAATCAAAATCCAGTGCCTTAACCAACTTGGCGACTCCCCTACACAGGTAGGCTGCTGAAAGCAACTTACCGTTAATTGTCGCTGGTTGCCCAACCCGTTAAAGGATGAACAGCCAAATTGCTGCAAATTCGAACTTGGCAATTTGCAAGATCGGGATCTTGCTGCCAAATTTGACCTTGCGGCAAAAGCGCAAACACTGCACTGCCAGAGCCGGTCATTTTGCCTTTGAGTCCTTGAGCAGCAAGCCGTTTAAGGGCGTGACTTACAGGGGGGCAAAGTAGCTCGGCTACAGCTTGCAAATCGTTATGACCAAAGTCATAGGACGTTCTTGCTAAGCCATCTATTGTAACAGCTTTTGTGTCCCGCTGGAGAGCAGGATGGGCAAAAATTTTTGCAGTTTCCAGTCCTTCATCTGGCTTGATCACCACAAACTGGGCTGGAGGCAGTTGGATGGGGGTGATCTTTTCACCAATTCCTTCCACCCACGCATTGTGGCCATGCAGGAAAAAAGGCAGATCCGCACCCAATTGCACACCCAGGGCTGCGAGTTTCTGCACTGGAAGGCCCAGGCCCCAAAGGCGGTTCAAGGCCAAGAGGCAACTCGCTGCATCGGACGATCCGCCGCCCAAGCCGGCTTGGGCGGGGATGGCCTTGTGCACCGCAATGTGCGCGCCCCAGGTGCAGCCTGTGTGGGTTTGCAACAATCGCGCAGCGCGAACGATCAGGTCCTCTGAGGGCAGGGCGATGGTGAGGTCTTCGCGGCTAATCAGTCCGCCAGGCCGGCGCTCAAAATGCAAGGTGTCTTGCCAGTCAATTAGCATGAAGGCCGATTGCAGCAGGTGGTAACCGTCAGCCCGTCGCCCGACGATGTGCAGAAATAAATTCAGTTTGGCAGGGGCGGGCACGTCATACAGCGAGTTCATCTCAGGGCTCCACAACCAAGCGCAGGGTCACTTGCGGCAGGAGAGTCGTCGCACTCGAAGGCATGCTTTGCACCCAGAGCTTGCCACTGCTGATTTGACTCAGGTCCGCGTTCCAACCCTCCACTTGGGTCGGGCGAGCTTGCAGCCAGTCGATCAGTGCCGCCATGGGCAGGGCGACGCCTGTCAATCGAATCAGCAAGGCGTCCAGCGAGCTGTCTTGCCAAACATGCCCACCTTGTTCCAAGCTGGCTTGACCGTGCACCCAGTGCAACTTGGCCAGCGTGTTACCCAAGGGGCTGATCAATTGCAACTCGCCACTTTGTTGCTGACTTTTCAATTCAAAGCCTGCGCTGATGGACTGCGGCGGCGTGCTGGCGATATTCAAGGCCAAGCGCCCTGACCAAAATAAAGTGTCTGGCGCTTGCGGGGGCAGTGTCCTGGTGGCGCAGGCCGTGAGCATCAGCCCCACCATGACAGTGAGCCAGCGAAGGGACCCACGGCGAGCGCAACTCATGGTTTGAATTGGAAGCGTTTAAAGGTGTCGCGCAAGGTCTCGTTGTCTGACTTGAGCAACAAGCCTTCACGCCAAATTGCCCCAGCCTGCTGAGTTTGGCCTGACACCCACAGCACCTCACCCCAATGGGCTGCAATCTCCACATCGGGCTTGGCTTTGTAGGCCGACTCCAGCAAGCTGAGCGCTTGTGCGTGATCTCCCATTCGGTAAACCACCCAGGCCAAGCTGTCACGAATGAAAGGGTCGTTGGGCGCCAAGGCCACCGCCTGTTCAATCAATCGCTTGGCTTCGCTCAATCGGATGTTGCGGTCGGCCAAAGAAAAACCCAGCGCATTCAAGGGGTGTGCGTCATTCGGTTTGGCGGCGATCATCTCGCGCAGCAAGGATTCCATCAGCTCAAATTGCCCCAGTTTTTCGGCCGTCAAGGCCAGCTCAGACTGCAGCTCGTAATCGGCGCCGTTCTTCAGCGCCGGGGTCAGCAGGTCATAGGCGGCTTGGTATTCTTTGTGCTCACGCAAGAACATCGCCAACGCCAGCAATTTCAGTCGGGCTTGCGCGGGCGTGGTTGTGGGAATGTGGGTCAGCAATTGAATAGCTTGCTTGAGTTGACCTTGCTCGACCAGCAAGTTGGCGCGCCGCACACTGAGTTTGATGGGGTCGGTTTGCGCTGGCATTTTGGAAAGCCAAGCATCGGCTTGCGCCCATTGCCCTTGTTGCTGTGCGATCTGGGCCAAGGAGAAGTAGGCTTCTGACAAACCGTTTTGCACTTCCGCATCTTCGCTGTTGCCCGCCAAGCCCACAAATTGACGCAGCGCTTGGCTGGCCTTGGCCGGTTGATCCATGTCGCTCAGCAGCAAGCCGCTGAACAACCATGCCAGCGCAAATTCGGGATGGTCTTGGTTCAATTTTTGCAATTGCACCAAAGCTGGGGCATTTTGTTGCAGCGAGATCAAGGCTCTGGCGTAGCCCAGTCGCAGCTCCGGTAGGGCCGGGCCCGCCATGTAATTGAGCATCAGGGCTTGCACCGACTCGGACTCTTTGTCCAGCAGGGACAAGGCCAACAAAATGGGGCCTGGCGCTTGCTTGTCTGCGGCATGGCCTTTTTGTGCAGCCACGGCTGCGCCCTGGCTTTGCCCCACATCGCGGCGCATACGCCCAATGGTAGTCCAAGCGCTGGCCTGCGTACCGGGCTGCGACAGTGCCTGCGACAGGGCCGACTCGACCGTATGCAGGGCCAACAGTTTGTCGCTCACGCGGGAAAAAATACGCGGCACGGACGCAATGGCTGCCGATTGTTCCTCGACCGGCAAACTCGCCAGCGCCGATTTCAGCGCTTGCCCAGCTTCTTCAACTTTGTTCAAAGCCAACAAGATTTGCAGAATGTAGCGGTTTGCATCGGCCGAGCCGGGAATAACTTGTTTCCAGGTCCGGGCGGCTTGCAAAGCCGCCTCGCCGGAGCGTGACTGCAGCGCCAGTTCCACAGCCCGCTGAAACAGGGCCGGGTCTTTGGCTTTGCGCGCCGCGTCCAAAATCAAAGAAAAGCCAGTGCTTGACTCGCCGCCCTGGGCATAAAGCTCACCCAACAGCAGTTGGTAAAACATCACCGCATCCAGGGCCGATGTGGGCTCGGGACGCGTTGATGTGATGGCAGGCACCGGCGACGCGGCCGGATTGGGCGCTGTGGGCGCGGCCACAGGTTGAGCCCATGCGCTCGGCACGCATATGGACAAGGCGATGTATCGAATCCATAAATTCATCAACCGATCATAATCGAGCGGCTATTTTCCCTTTGAGGCTCAGCCCTCTCCTCATATGCCTGAATTGCCAGAAGTTGAAGTCACGCGCCAAAGCTTTGCCGACCGGATTGCCGGCGCCAGGGTGTTGGCGTTGCGCATGGGCAAACCTTTGCGCTGGCCTTTGGGGCTTCAACCCGAGGCCTTGGTAGGCCGTCAGGTGCACGGTGTGCGCCGTCGCGGCAAATACCTGTTGATCGATCTGGATGACGGTATGTTGCTGGTGCACCTTGGCATGTCAGGCAGTTTGAATTTTGCGCTGACCCAGGGGCAGCGCGGCCCGCATGACCATATGGACTTGGAAACCACGCAAGGCGTGCTGCGTCTGCACGATCCGCGCCGTTTTGGTGCGGTGGTGTGGGCGCCGTTTGAGCAGTCGCCTCAAGCGCAAAAGTTGCTCGGCCACTTGGGCGTGGAGCCTTTGGGCGACGCGTTTGAGGTGAGTGCGTTTCAGACCGAGCTCAAACGCAAAAACGCACCCATCAAGCAGGTGTTGCTGGCGGGCCAAGTGGTGGTGGGGGTGGGCAATATTTACGCTTCTGAAGCCTTGTTTTTGTCTGGCATTCGTCCCACGGTCAAGGCGGCCCAATTGTCCAAGCCGCGCATCACCAAATTGCACGCCGCCATTCGCGATGTGCTGGCGCGTGCAGTGGCCAAAGGCGGCAGCAGCCTGCGCGATTTTGTTAGCGCCGAAGGCAAGAACGGTTACTTTCAACTCGAGGCTTCGGTGTATGGCCGAACCGGCCAGCCGTGTCGAAGCTGCGCCACACCGATCAAGCAGATCATGCAAGGCCAACGCTCCACCTTTTTCTGTCCCGTATGTCAAAAATATTGAGTGACGTTGCGCCCGAAGTGCTGGCGCGTTTTGCCGCTGACATGGTGGCCTGGCAAACCCGCCATGGGCGCCACGGCTTGCCTTGGCAAAACACCCGCGATCCTTACCGTGTGTGGTTGTCCGAGATCATGTTGCAGCAAACGCAAGTGAGCACGGTGTTGGATTATTTCCCCCGTTTTCTCAAGCAGTTTCCTGATGTGGCAGCCTTGGCCGGCGCGTCGCAAGACGAGGTGCTGGGTCTGTGGAGTGGGCTGGGTTACTACAGCCGCGCGCGCAATCTGCACCGCTGCGCCATCGAGGTGATGGCTCGTTTTGGCGGCGTCTTTCCCCAAGACCCGGTGGATTTGCAGAGTTTGCCGGGCATTGGCCGATCCACCGCGGCGGCCATTGCCGCGTTTTGCTTTGGCAAGCGCGCCGCTATTTTGGATGGCAACGTCAAACGGGTCTTGACCCGCGTGCTGGGCTATGGCGCCGACTTGTCCATGGTCGCGCACGAGCGCGTGCTGTGGAATTTGGCTGATGAACTGTTGCCCACCCAGGCCTTGTCGACGGCCATGCCCCGCTACACCCAAGCCTTGATGGATTTGGGCGCCACCGTGTGCTTGCCGCGCAAGACCGATTGCGCCATGTGCCCGGTGCAGGCTTTGTGTGTGGCGAAGCAAGAAGGGGAGCAGCTGCGCTACCCCGTCAAAACCCGCAAACTCAAACGCAGCAGCGAAGCCTTGTGGATGCTCTGGGCGCAAAACAAACGAGGTGATGTGTGGTTGGAAAAACGCCCGGCCCAAGGCGTGTGGGCCAGTCTGTATTGCCTGCCTGTGTTTGCCAGCGCCGAGGCTTTAGTCGGAACGTTGCCTTTTGGGCAAGAGCTGCGTCATGACGCGGCTTTTGTGCATGTGCTGACGCACAAAGATTTGCACCTGCACCCGGTGCGTGCACACCACGAGCGCACCTTGTCCAAGCCTTTACGCGTCGGCGTTGAAGGGGCTTGGATGGCCCGAGCGCAATGGCAGTCGCTCGGCTTGCCTGCGCCGGTTCGAAAGTTGTTGGAAGGCTGAGCCCTCAGCGCAGGGCGTCGAGCTCGCGGTGCCGCGTGAGTGTGAGCCATTTGGATGAAAAGGCCTGACTCAGTTGCTCTACCAAATACACCGAGCGGTGTTGCCCGCCGGTGCAACCAATGGCCACGGTGATGTAGTTGCGGTGATCGCGTTCTAGGGCCACCAGCCAGTGCGCAATGAAGTCTTGTATCTGCTGCTTCATTTGCGCCACTTCCTCAAACTTTTCCAGATAAGCTTGGATCGGCGCGTCCCGTCCGGTAAGTGGGCGCAGCTCGCTTTCGTAGTGCGGGTTGGGCAGCATGCGCACGTCAAACACATAGTCGGCATCCATCGGAATGCCGCGCTTAAAACCAAACGACTCAAACACGAGCGTCAATTTGGCGGCCGGGGCGCTGACCATGGACTTGACATAGCTTTGAAGTTGCGCCGAGCGCAACATACTGGTGTCAATCACATGGGCTTGCTCGCGCAGCTGAGAGAGCAAGTCGCGTTCAAAATCAATGGTTTCAATCAGCGCTTTTTCGCCGTCTGCTTTGGCCGTGCCCGACAGCGGGTGACGCCTGCGCGTTTCGGAGTAACGGCGCAGCAAGACGTCAGTGGTAGCGTCAAGAAACAGTGATTTCACCGTCATGCCCATGTCGCGCAAGATCGCCAATTGCTCCGGCATCTTGTGCAGCGATGCGGCACTGCGCACATCGATGGCAATGGCCAGTCGCTCTTCTTTTTGTCCACGTTCCAGTTCAACAAAAGAGATCAGCAACTCGGGGGGCAGGTTGTCAACGCAATAAAACTGCGCGTCTTCAAGTGCATGCAAGGCCACTGATTTGCCGGAGCCGGACATGCCGGTGATGATGATGATTTCCATGATTCAGGACACGCTGCGAGGGGTTGGGTTCATGGGCTTCGAGTGCGGGCTGCCAAGCATTTCACGCGCATGGGCCATGGTGGTCTCCGACAATTTTTCTCCGCCCAGCATGCGGGCGATTTCACTCACTCTGAGCTCGCTGGCAATGGCTTTAACCTGGCTGGCCACGCCATCGTCAAGCGCGGATTTGGCCACCAATAAGTGGTGGTCCGCACAAGCGGCCACTTGCGGCAAGTGGGTCACGGCCAAGACTTGTCGGTGTTGACCCAGTTTTTTCATCAAACGACCCACCGTCTCAGCCACGGCGCCGCCCACGCCCGAATCGACTTCGTCAAAAATCAAGGTCCCGGCTTCGCCCAACTCGCTGGTGGTCACCGCAATGGCCAGCGCAATGCGCGACAGCTCACCGCCTGAAGCGACTTTGCCCACCGGCTTGGGGGTGCTGCCGGCATGACCTGCGACCAAAAAGGTGACGTCTTCCAGCCCGTGCATGGCCGGTTGCGCATGGCTTTCTAAAGCCACTTCGAGTCGACCGCCCTGCATGCCCAGTTGCTGAAGAGCTTGGGTCACAGCCAGCGCCAACTTGGGCGCGGCTTGCGTGCGTTGTTGTGAAATTTGACGCGCCTGTTTCATGCAGCTTTGCAAAGCAGACTTTTCTGCTGCTTCAAGCCGCTCCAGATCGTTGGCCGCATCCAGCGCGGTCAACTCATCGCGCCAGCCTGCCAGCACTGGGGCCAGCTCTTCGGGAGGGCGCTTGTAGCGCCGCGCCAAAGAAATCCACAAGCCCATGCGCTCGTCCAGTTTCGCCAGCCGCTGAGGGTCCAAATCGGTTTTGCGCAAATAACTGTGCAAAGAATGCGCGGCGTCTTCGGCCTGCGCCAAACTGGATGAGAGTACGTCAACCAGCCCTTGAAACTCCGGCTCCACGTGGGTTTGTGCGATCAGGGCTTGCATGGAATGCGACAGCAAGCGCAGCGCGCCGCCCGAGTCTTCTGACTCCAACGCATCCAGGGCCAGTTGCGCACCGTCCATCAAAGTCTGTGCGTTGGAAAGACGCGTGTGGTCGGCATTAAGTTCGTGCCATTCATCCGGACCAGGGGACAATTTTTCAAGCTCGCCAATTTGCCAGCTCAAGCGTTCGCGCTCTCGCGCCAAATTGTCTTGCGCACCACGCGCTTGTATAAGCGCCTGTTGAGTAGCGCGCCACTGCAGCCAAAGCGACTTGAGCTCACGCGAGTCAATGCCGGCATAGGCGTCAAGCAGGCCGCGCACCGCGTCTGAGCGGGTCAGGCTTTGCCACGCATGTTGCCCGTGAATGTCCAGCAGCAACTCGCCCAGCTCGCGCAGCTGCGTGGCGGTGGCCGGGCTGCCGTTGATCCAGGCGCGGCTTTTGCCCTGCGCATCCACGGTGCGTTTCAGCAGCAGGGTGTCTGAGGTGTCAAAGCCTGCTTGTTCCAGCCAGTGCTGCGCTGCGGCTGTGGTGTCAAACTCGGCGCAGACCTCGCAGCGTTGGGCTTTCTCGCGCACCACGCCCACATCGGCGCGCGCACCCAGGGCGAGCTGCAGCGCGTCAATCAGGATCGATTTGCCCGCGCCGGTTTCGCCGGTGAGCACGGTAAAGCCAACTGACAAATTCAGGTCCAGTTCGCGCACGATGACAAAGTCGCGCAGGCTGATGTTTCGCAGAGCCACGGTTCAGGAGCCTCCCTCGTTCCAGTGCATTTTCTTTCGCAGGGTGTCGAAATAGTTCCAGCCTTCTGGATGCAAAAACCGCACATGGTGCTCTGAGCGGCGCACGATGATGCGGTCGCCAATCAACAGCGAGGCCAGCGATTGCATATCAAAGTTGGCGCTGGCGTTGCGGCCCGACACCACTTCAATACTGATCTCGGAACTGTCTGACACCACCAGCGGGCGGTTGGACAGGGTATGCGGCGCAATCGGCGCGACGACCCAGCCGCCGATGGACGGGTGCATCAACGGCCCGCCCACCGACAAAGAGTAGGCGGTGGACCCGGTGGGCGTGGCAATGATCAGGCCGTCGGCGCGCTGGTTGGCCACAAAGCGGCCGTCCACTTCAACCCGTAACTCGACCATGCCGGAGGTGCCGCCGCGGTAAACCACCACATCGTTCATGGCCAGTGCGTTGAATACGCAATCGTTGTCCCGCATCACTTTGGCTTGCAAAACGCAGCGCTCGTCGGCTTCGAACTTGCCGTTCAAAATCGTTTGCAAGGTGTCTTGGTATTTGTCTAGGGGAATGTCGGTGATGAAGCCCAAGCGACCTTGGTTGATGCCAATCAGCGGCAGGCCGTAGCGGGCAATTTGCCGCCCGATGCCCAGCATGGTGCCGTCGCCCCCGACAACCAAGCCCACGTCACACTGGGCGCCAATTTCAGCGATCGTCAGCACGGGGTACTGGCTCAGGCCTGCGTACATCGCCGTCTCGGGGTCGAGCACCACGTCGCAACCTTGACGGGTAATAAAGTGCGCGACATCGTCCAGCACCCGGCGCGAACTCTCCAGCGCTGCCCCCGAAATGGTGGTGTGGTGCTTGCCAAATAGCGCAACGTGACGGAATTTGGGTTTCATACGCAAATTACATCATTAAAATGAGTGCATGCTGGATGATCGTGCCAAGTTATTACTCAAAGCGCTGGTCGAGCGCTACATTGCCGACGGGCAGCCCGTAGGCTCGCGCACGCTCTCCAAAGCCTCAGGCCTGGATTTGTCGCCGGCCACGATCCGCAATGTCATGTCAGACTTGGAAGAATTGGGCCTGATCGCCAGTCCGCACACCTCGGCGGGGCGCATTCCGACCACTTTGGGCTACAGATTGTTCGTCGACACCATGTTGACTGCCCAGCGCGAATCACTGCACGCCCCCAGCCTGGCGCCGGATCAGCCGCAAAAAGTCATTGCCAATGCCGCCCATTTGCTGTCCGACCTGTCGCACTTTGTCGGTGTGGTCATGGCGCCGCGACGCTCTTCGGTATTCAGACACATTGAATTTTTGCGCCTGTCTGAAAAACGCATCCTTGTGATCATCGTCTCCCCTGAGGGCGATGTGCAAAACCGCGTCATTTTCACCGAACACGACTTTGCCCAGAACCAACTGATCGAAGCCTCCAATTTTTTGAACTCGCATTACGCGGGCATGGCCATCGAAGAAGTGCGCAGCCGAGTGAAACAAGAACTGGTGAGCCTGCAAAGTGAAATTGCCACCTTGATGCAGGCCGCTGTCAAACTCAGCTCTGAAGCCTTAGCGCAGGACCGCGATGAAGTCGTGATCGCCGGTGAACGCAATCTGCTCTCGGTCAGCGACTTTTCCAGCGACATGGGGCATTTGCGCCGCACCTTTGATATGTTTGAGCAAAAAACGCAAATCATGCGTTTGCTTGATGTGTCCAGCCAAGCCCATGGCGTGCGCATATACATTGGCGGCGAGAGCCAGATCGTGCCGATGCAAGAGTTGTCCGTCGTCACAGCACCCTACGAGGTTGACGGCCAGGTGGTCGGCACCCTGGGGGTGATTGGCCCGACTCGGATGCCCTATGACCGCATGATTCAGATCGTGGACATCACGTCGCGCTTGATTGGCAATGCGCTGAGCCAATCGAAGTAGCCTAAAGTCAGCACCCGCCGCAGACTACAATCGCCCTGCTTTTGCATGTTTATGCCTTGACCTGCTTTGTGGGCTGGAAGGATGGATGGGAAGAGATAAATGGGGCGTTAGCTCAGTTGGTTAGAGCAGAGGACACATAAACAAGTTAAGAACTTAAGTTGTTTATAAATCCTCAATAAAATCAACAGGTTACAGCGCCTCAGTTGTTAATATTTGCTTCCACACCGCTTCCACACTTTGCTGAAAATTTAAGCAGCATTTTTGAGGTCAAAAAGGGGCAAAGTACAATCAGTTTTTCGGGCCTATAGCTCAGTTGGTTAGAGCAGAGGACTTAAAGAGCAGG
>CANGDZ010000037.1 GCA_947452785.1 Comamonadaceae bacterium
GCGTTGACCAGGTCACGCAGGATCAGTCGAGCAGTTTCAGGTTCTCCATTCAGAAACAACGTAGCGGCTTCATCCAGCAGTGCCTGAGCAAACGTGGCGTCGCTCTGAACTCGCTCAATGACGGTTTCTTTGAAATTTCTAGTCAAGGCCATTAAATTAACCCTTGTGCTTGCTGGTTGTATTGGAAAGCATTGCTTTTTTTCTGGCCTTGTACTCGGCCAATAATTCTTTGGCTTTATCGATGTCCCGTTGTTGTCCACGCTTGGTACCACCGCCAAAAAGAACGATGAGCTTGTCACCGTCTTTTGCAAGGTAAATCCGGTAACCCGGTCCTCAATCAATGACGTACTCGCCAATTCCATCAAACCATTTGATGTTCGATGTGTTGCCAAACTCCATGCGCAGTTTAGCAACGGTCACCTTGGCGGCGGCCTGCGATGAGAGACCGTCAAACCACTGTTTATAGGGAATGGATGCATCCTCTCGGATGTACTCTTCGACTTTGATCGACATGCATTATGGTAACACATTCGTTACCATTGGTCTTGCTGGTATGCGGCGTGGATCAGGCAAACGTATGACTGGTCATAAAAATCGAAGCAATTGAAAGCCATCCGTCGAAAGACTCCTAATGTTTAGGCGCCCTCAAAGTTTCGAAAGCATTTGATTCTGTTTTGCAAGATAGCCTGGGCGAGTTCTAAATATGAGTCACCCGGGCTGCTTTCTAGTTTGAGATTGATTTATGGGTTCGATCGCAAAGCGGAAAGATTATGCTTCTTTTGCATCCGCAAAAGTTGACCATACCAGTTTCAATCGCCTCATATCGAAGTGGCAAGTGCTTAGTCTTTATGTGAGCACCGTTACAAAAAGGCGGCATGTCCGTCAACCCACACTGACAAAGCAAATACTCTCGGCCTTTTTCAATTCCGGTAGCAATGGGTTTTTTCGATGACATGCATATCCTTTAGCTACATGAACTATGCCTACAGCTGAACCCCTTTTGTCAGAGCTCCGTCCACCACCAGATTGGTGCCGGTAATAAAGCTCGCTGCAGGGCTGGACAAAAACGCCACGGCGTTGGCCATTTCTTGCGGCGTTCCCATGCGACCAGTCGGGTTCATGTCCAGCGCAACTTTGAAGAACTCCGGATTGCCTTCCTCTATCTGATTCCACACCCCACCCGGAAAATAGGTGTTTCCAGGTGAAACTGAGTTGGCCCGTATGCCTTTGCCAGCCAGGTGGTAAGCCAGGCCTTGGGTGTAATGAATAATCGCCGCTTTGAACGCACCATAAGGGCCGGAGGCAAAATCGATTTCGCGGCCAGAGACACTGGCAATAGTGACAATCGATGGCTTAGCGCTTTTCTCCAAGTAAGGCATTGCGGCGTTGACCAAGCGCACGGTACCCATCATGTCGACTTCAAAACCTTTCTGCCATGCAGCCTCATCTGCGGCGATCGCTAGCGCGCTAACGTTGGCCACAACGATGTCCAAGCCGCCAAACTCAGCGGCTGCAGCGTTAACCCAAGCGGCCAATGCAGCAGCGTCAGAAACATCGACCGGCATGCCGAAGGCTGTGATGCCCAATGCACTCAACTCTGCGACACTGGCCTCAACCTCTTGCGCATTGCGCGCACAAACTGCCACATATGCGCCTTCCGCTGCCAAGGTTTTGGCGATGGCTTGACCAATCCCTTTGGTTCCACCGGTAACAACCGCTTTCAGTCCTTTAAGTCCCAGATCCATGGCATTTCCTTGAGTTAATCGTGCGCCGTCAAGCGCGAAAGTGAAACAGTTAGAAAAGGTTCAAACCGCTGCGAGGTACTTCTTGCTGATGCCGGCGCCCACGGTGTACTTGGGGTCGACAAAGTTGCCCAACCTCACCTGCCCGCACTGGCTTAGCATCATGTAGGCATCCCATCGGTCGTAACCGTATTCAGCCTCCATCCAAAGGATCAGCTCTTTGTAGGCAATGCGCGTGGCGTCTTCCAAAGGCCTGGCGCTTCCGATGCTCATGATCACCGACTCGTTTTCGAGTCGAGGCCACTGGATGTTCCAGTGCTTGATGAGGTCGACCTGTATCGTCGTGGTGCTTGCGAACTCGACCGCAGTACCGCAAACTTCGCCATCACCTTGGCAGGCATGGGCATCTCCAATGAACAAGCGTCCTCCAGCACTTTGAACGGGCAAATAGGTGATACTGCCGGGCCCCATATCAGGCAAGTCCATGTTGCCGCCGTGGCTGTCGGGTGTCAGGGTGTTGATCGAGTCGATCTCGGGTGAGCAACTGAGCGTGCCAATGTGCGGGCGATAGGGAAACGTGACGCGCTTGCTCCAGTAAACGCCTTGTTCGTCCAAGTCGATCTTGCGCACCAACTCGGGCAAGTCTTCGGCCAACATCGCTGTCAGCGAGGTGCCACTTAAAGCTCCAAATTGCGGAATCATCGCGCAGGTTCCGCGCGGGTTGGGCCCACGCGGCGCTATCTCCTCGATGTACACCGCAAGCACATCGCCTTTTTCGGCCCCCTCGACCATGACCGGTCCGTTCTGCGGATTCACGAAGGGCATAGTCAGGACTTTGGACGGCAGGTCTTGCTCTGTCTGAATCTTGCTTTCAAAGGCATCTCGCGTCTCCACAATCACGCGGTCACCCGGCTTTATGTGCAGCACCGGGTCAGAGTAAGGGCCGATGGTGTAGTGGTAGCGCCCCTGGAGCGCCTCCGTCAAAGAATGGGTCTGCCCCGTGCGGTCTTTGCCAAGTCCGCGTGTGCGCATGATGGATTGATCAAGCCAGTTCATAGTCGTCCTTGCAAAGAGGGAGTTGAACGAAACAGTTCATCATAGAGCTTTGTTCGAAAAATTTCAGACGGAGTCGCTTAAGGGAATAGTCACTTCCCCACGGCGAGCCACCAAGTCAATTTCTATACGCGCGCCCTTGGCCAGACCGGTCACGCCAATACAGGTTCGTGCGGGTCGCCTGCCGACGGGAAAGTGGCTGGCATAGGCCGTGTTCATGGCTTCATAGTCTTGATCGAAATGGGTCAGGTAAATGCGAACGCTCAGCGCATGTTCAAGTCCAAGTCCGCAACCGGCTAATACTGTATCCAGGTTCTTCAGCACTTGCCTTGTTTGCGCCTCAATACCCTGCGGATAAGGGGAGTCCAGCGTCGTTCCAGTGAATGGCATTTGCCCGGTCACAAAGACCCAACCATCAACTTCGACGGCATGACTGAATGGAGCGACCGGATCGGGTGCTCCGGTGATCATATGAAAGATGGGCAAAGTCATGGCTATGTGCTCAGGTGCTTGCGGTTACTCATGATCTGATTCAGCAAGTATTGCGCCAGAGTAGGCGTTGACCATCCAAGAACGAGGCACATGTCTTGCGTACACCTGGCAGGTAACCCCGAAAGCGTCTCCGTGCCCATCGAGCAGTTCACGACCGAATCCTATCCAGTACCTTTGCGCTCCCGTGCATGGTGCGAGGCCCTGCTTATGCACCGACTTCGATCTGAATTCGCACCAAATTCGACCGGACTGTTTGGCACCGTGACGTCCAGACGCACGGTGGGTGGTATCGGCATGGCGCGTATCGCGTCCTCACCGCAGTCGATTCATTTGGCACCTGAAAAGAAGGAAGCAATTTGGCTTGCAGTGCACCTGGATGGCGAAGCCCTGCTTCACGACGGCGCAAAGGTGATCGAGTTGAATCCCGGTGATATCGTCTTTGGTGCCACGCGCACAGGGGTTCATCTTGAATTAGGGTCCAATTTTCGGCAATGGATGGTGACGATACCGATGACCCTTCTGAAAGTGCCGGCCCCCATGGGGCTGGCCGTCGCCATTGGCCATCTGCCTGGGAAGTCGGGGCTCGGGCGGTTGTTTTCCGGCATCTTGGGCGCACTGGCCGATACCTTCGATGCACTGGGTGAACATGAATTAGCGCCCATCGAATCAACCCTATCCGAGCTGATCGCCTCCTGCTTTGAGGCCTGGAACCAGACCGATCAGAAATTGACCAGTAAATCACATGCTGCTGCAACGGACCGCTTGTGTCAGTACATTGAAGCCAACCTGAGCGATTCCACACTCACATTGGCCAGCGTGGCAACGCACGAACATGTTTCCGAACGCCAAGTGCAGAAACTATTCGAAGGACTGGGTCAATCTTTCACAGCCTACCTTCGCGACCGTCGCCTTGAACGCAGTCGCGCTGACTTGGGCAACCGGCAATATGGCCATTTGTCAATTTCAGATATCTGCTTTCGTTGGGGCTTCAACGATCCAGCACACTTCAGCCATTGCTTTCGAGATCGATATCAGATGTCGCCACGTCAGTACCGACAGCAAGCCAATACGGTAAGCCAATCGTCGCTGCGCAAACGCATCCAACGCGGATGGCCTTCAGGTTATTTTGAATCGCAACCCGCATTTCGGGTTGCTCACGCGCCAGTCGATAATTCAGCGTCTCAGGGCAATGAGGTCGCAGGCGTGGTGGATCACGCACCGGCGACGAGCAAGGCCCTAACGGCCAAGAGCACGGGTCAGCACCATCACCTACCTGCGTTGCCCAGCACCATCCACTGGGGATACTTTAGCCACGCGATACCGCCTGTCCTTCGCGTCGCTTCTGGTGACATCGTGACCATCGAAACGCTGACCCAGCATGCCTATGATGACTACGAGCGCATGATCAAAGGAGACTCCGGTGCGGAGAGTGTTTTTCACTGGACTCGTGAGAAAAAAACCGTGGATCGTCGAGGAGCAGGCCCCATTGATGCGTCCATCTATGGGCGAGGCAGCGGAGAAGGATTTGGCGTGCACATCTGCACAGGGCCCATCTATGTCAACGATGCACAACCCGGCGATGTCTTGGAGGTTCGAATTCTCGATCTTGCACCCAGGTTGGCGGCCAACGCCAGATACGAAGGACGTGCTTTCGGCAGCAACGCTGCCGCATGGTGGGGGTTTCATTACGACGACCTGATTGAAGAGCCAAAACCCAGGGAGGTGGTCACGATCTACGAAGTTGAGAGCACCCACGGTAAAGCCTGTGCCCATGCAGTTTACAGTTTTCGCTGGACACCGCAGCGAGATCCAAACGGCGTGCTGCACACCACCATCGACTACCCCGGCGTCCCGATTGACCGTGCGTCCATCGTAGAAAATCACGGCGTTCTGAAAGGGGTCACTATTCCGGTTCGCCCGCACTTCGGTGTGATCGCAGTGGCTCCCGCCGAGACGGGTTTGGTGGACTCCGTTCCGCCTTCCAGCTTTGGTGGCAATTTAGACAACTGGCGCATTTCCAAAGGGGCTACCGTCTACCTGCGGGTGGGCGTTGACGGGGCCTTATTTTCTGTAGGCGATCCCCACGCGTCTCAAGGCGACAGCGAATTGTGCGGAACGGCCATCGAATGCTCATTGACTGGTGTCTTCCAGTTCGTCTTGCATAAGGCAAAGGATTTAAAGAATGAACCCTTTGCTGACATTGATTACCCTTTGGTCGAAACCCGCGATGAATGGGTAATCCAAGGCTTTAGCCATTCCGATTATTTGAAAGAGTTTGGCGACAAGGCCCGCAGCGCCATCTACGAAAAGTCCTCACTGGACCCGGCGATGCGTGATGCCTTTCACAAAACCCGGCGGTTTTTGATGACCGCCAAAGGACTGACAGAGGACGAGGCAATTTCGTTGATGTCGGTCGCTGTCGACTTTGGTGTGACCCAAGTTGTCGACGGCAACTGGGGTGTTCACGCAGTCATCCGAAAATCACTTTTTGCGGGAAGGCCAGACGCTGGTGCAGTAAATGCCATCACCGGTCCTTAAAGATACTCTTGCGAATCGAGCCGTGGATGCCCCAGTTCGCGTCCACCACCTGCGTCACACCAAAGTCAGCACCAACCGATAACAAGGCAATGGCTTCATCTTCGCTGAGTTTGTGCACAGTCATTAACAGGCGTCGCAACTTACGAAAAGCATCGCGCATCGCCGGGTCCAGTGACGACTTCGCGCCCACCAAGGTCTGCGCATCAGGCCCCAAGGTGGCCAAATAGTTGGGATACGTGAATCCGTAGACGGCCAACTGATCTTCAGTTTCTAACAACGGATGGTCTAAGCCCTCCAGCAGAGTGCCTTCGAGCTCAGATTGCTTGTGAAGAATGAATTCAAAGTCGCCGGTCAACGACGTCTCAATGGCGGTGCCACCGAGTTCGCTGTCGCCTTGCGCCGCATGCGGGTCACCCACAGAGAAGAAAGCGCCGGGCACTGCCACAGGGTAATACATGCGTGCCCCCTTGCCAATGCGCCAGTCGTCGATGTTGCCACCGGTGTAGCTGGGTGGAATCGAACTGACAAAATCCGATTCGGAAGGGGCCAGGCCCATGGTGCCAAAGTGTAAGCGTGCCGGCACCTTGATATTGCGCAAAATGTCCTCGCGTTTTTTGACCAATTGATGGTCCACACGAACGCCGGGGTAGTCGATGGTGGCGTGCACCACGCCATCCGGGTCGGTCTGAGGTGTCCAAACGTAGTTGTACACAGCTCTTGCGAATGGTTCACCCGAAGTATCAAGCTCAAAGATGGTGATGACCTCTCGCGGCTTGGGCTCCTCAATCAGGTCTTGAAAATGAAAGCCCCACGATGCCGCGGCGTTCGAGCCGAAACAGCGACCCGCATAGCACGCGTTGCAGCTGGGTCGCGGACGCACGTCCAGTATCCGAACTTCAAGCACATCCCCTGGTTCGGCTCCCTCGATCACCACCGGCCCCGTGAGCAGATGAACACCGACGCCTTCGCCCTCACCCAATGTGAACGGCCCTTCAACCGGCCCAGCGCCTCGACGCGATATAGCCTTGTGTTCACGTGTCCAGGCGAATACCGATTCAGCACCGGGGTCACCTGCAACCATGCGCTCGTGGTCGTCATTGGCATGGTGCGTCAACGTTTCGATGGTCACCCAATCGCCCGACTTGACCACCAGAGAGGGGGTCACCGCTTTACTGAAGTAGCCCCAGTGAACGGTCTGGGGGGAAACGCGCAGAGTGTGGTGTTTCATGCAAGGTCCTGGATAGAGGTGTTGGCGGGAGGCAGTACATCGGCGGACATCACGCTGAGGAAACGGGCTGTTTCCGGATGTTTTGGATGTTGTAAAACTTCGAGCGCTGGTCCGCTCTCGATGATGCGGCCCCCTGAAAGAAAAACCACGCGGTCGGCCACTTCGGCGGCAAAGCGCAGTTGGTGTGTAGAGATGATCATCGTCAAACCCTCTTCAATTGCAAGGCGGCGAATCAACTCCAAGACTTCGTTGACCAGTTCTGGGTCCAGTGCCGAGGTCGGCTCATCGAGCAGTAGCACGCTAGGGCCGTGGGCGAGCGCACGTGCGATGGCGACACGCTGTTGCTGACCGCCAGAGAGGTGACGTGGCAAGGCATCGACCCGGTGCGCCAAACCCACCCGGGTCAGCAGCGCCAATGCGCGTTCATCAGCAGCGTCAGCAGTCCATCCGTGCACCCAACGCAGGGGGCCAGCGACGTTTTCGCGAGCGGTCAAATGCGCAAACAAATTGAACTGCTGAAACAACATGCCCACACCCAAGCTGGAGCGCTCCCGCGCCAGGTCACTTGGCGTCATCAGTTGGCCATCAGGGCGATATCCGAGACGATGGCCACCTACATGAATCTGTCCAGCATCCCAGCTCTCCAGGTGATTGATACAGCGCAGCAGCGTGCTCTTGCCTGAGCCGCTGGGGCCCAGCAAAGCTACAACTTCACCGGCGGAAACCGTGAGACTCAAGTCTTGCAACACAGACTGCGCACCATAGGCCTTGGACACGCCGTTGACACGGATCGCCACATTCGCGTCGGCCAACTTGGCAGAGCGTGCGGTTCGGTCAACCACAAGGGCCAGCGGTGTGTATTCAACAACGGGCAAAGGAGGTAACGCGGTCAGGGCAGGATTGGAGGACGCAACAACACCCACTGCTGCAGGGATAGGAATCGTTGGCGCTGCAGCGTGTCGCCATGGCAACCAACGTGACAGTCCACGCAGGCCGGCCTGCCGATCCAGGTCAAATCGGGCCTCCAGTGACAACTGCACCAGGCTGATGCCGCCCGTCAAGATCAGGTAGATGAGACCCGAGGCGAAAAATATTGAAAAGAAATCGAACGTAGAAGACGCCAACTGTGTGCTGCGTAGCGTCAACTCTTGCACTGCGATGACCGAGGCAAGCGAAGAATTTTTCAGCGTACTGACCGCCTCGTTACCCATGGCCGGAATCATCGATCGCAAGGCCTGTGGCGCAATAATGCGGTGCATCAGCACCCGTGGGGTCATACCCAAAGCCTGACCCGCGACAACCTGTCCGCGCTCTACACCCACCACACCAGAGCGAAACATCTCGGCGATGAAGGTGGCTTCGTTGGCAGCGAGCGCGACACCTGCAGCCAATAGTCCAGGCAGCTTGATGCCGACATAAGGCAGTGCGTCATAAACAAAAACCAATTGCAGCACGAGCGGTGTGCCACGAAAAATCACCGCATAGCCACGAGCGATCATGGCCATGGGTTTGAAGCGGCTCAGTTGCATAGCCGCCAACAAAAGTCCCAACACCACCCCGCCTGCCAGGCCGATACCCGTGGCCGCGAGAGTGAACCCGATACCTTGGATCAGATACGGCAGACTGAGATAGTGGAGGAACAGTTCCATCTTATTTCGCCAACAAGAGTTTGGGCGCCTCGAGGTTTTCCACGGGCAAACCATTCTTCTTCAAAAGTGCAGCGTGTGTACCTGACTTTTGCAATTCGACCAGAGCGGCCATGACAGCGTCACGGAAGTCGGTCTTACCTTTAGGAACCGCAATTCCCACCGAGTAGGGGATCGACACTGCGGTGGCTTTTTCAAGCTTGTCCGGGTAAGCCTTGACTGCGCTATCCACCGTGTTCACGTCGTTCACATAGGTGTCGGCCCGTCCGGCCAGAATCGCTTGAATGCAGTTCTGGTTGTTGTCGTAGAGTTGGATTTCGGGCGCGGGCTTGCCCAAGGTTTTGCATTGCGCATCCAGCGCTTGAATCAAAGGTACTTCAACGTAGCCGGTATTTTCCGCCGCAACCGCACCGCACATCGAAGTGTTGATGCCGGTGATTTTCTTGGGGTTACCCTTGGCGACGAGTACGCCATCAAAGACCTTCGAGTAAGTGATGAAGTCTGCGGCCTTGGCACGCTCTTCTGTCGCGTATATGTCAGAAATGACGATGTCGGCCTGACCGGATTGCAAGGTGGTCAGCAGTGCGGCAAAGGTGACCGCTTTATAGGTTAATTTAAAGCCAAGGCAGGCGCCGATAGTCTCACCCAGATCGATGTCAAATCCAATGTATTTGGAGGGATCCTTGGGGTCGATGGTCTCATAGCCGGGCGTATGCGGATTGATCGCGTTGACTAACGTCTTACCCTTGAATTGTGGGTATTTCGCTTGCAGCGCAGCGCAGGTCGCGGGGGTGGGCGCAACCTCTGCATGCGCAGCCGAAGTCATCATCGACAGCCCGCAAAGACTCACCGCAACAACGGCAAAACTTCGGACGCGAGAACAGATGGAGGCAGAACGTCGAATATTATTTTCGACTGAAGTGAAATGGAGTTGCATAGTCGGAGGCTCCTGTGGAAGCGTCGCGGGCCGGTGAACACCATGCTCACCTTTCTGCAACGCTAAGTTAACTGTACGCAAGCACCTTGCGAAAACTTGTGTGTGCGCGCATGACTTCTTGTGCAAAGAGTTGGCGATCTATCTTTTGTCGAGTCTTGCTTGATGTGCCATTTCGCCGACTCACAAAGTTGAGAGTGCAGCGACGCTCTAACTACCGTGTGTCGGAGCTTTAGATCTCAAATCCGTGCCGACCAGCGCTGCGACAACAAGCCGCCCACCGCCAATTGCAAGGGGTGGTAAAGCATGATGGGAATCAGCAGCAAGCCCAGCGCCGGATGAGCGCCAAAAATCAAATGCGCCATGGGTACGCCGGAGGCCAGCGTTTTCTTAGAGCCACACAGCACCGCCGCAATCCGATCTTCATCAGACAGTCCCATGAGTCGCGACATGATTTGCGTGAACTGATAGACAGCAAAGAACAACAGTCCGCAAACCGCCACGGTTTGAATGACCACGCTGGCACCGTACTGTGTCCAAATGCCTTGCTGTACCGAGTCGCAAAACGAGGTGTAGACCAAGATCAAAATCGTCACGCGGTCCACGATGTGAATCTGCGCCTTGCGCCGAACCGCCCAGGCGGTGAGCCAGGTGCGCGATAACTGGCCGGCCAGCAAAGGCAAGATCACCCAAAGCAACAAATCAACCACCACCGGCAGCACGTCCAAACTCTGGCCTTCACGCCCCATGGCCCAGGCCATCCACAGCGGCGTGAGCATCACGCCGATGAGTGCCGACAAAGTGGCGTTAAACAAGGCCACCGGCACATTCCCACGTGCCGCCACTGTCAAAGCCACAGACGATGACACGGTGGAAGGCAGAGCGCACAAATAGAAAAAACCCAGCAGCAGATCGGGCTTCATCCACCCCTGGCCCAGCTTCATCAGTCCCAAGCCGAGCAGCGGGAACACCGCAAAGGTGCTGAGCTGAATCAGCGCATGAACCGGCCAACGAGAAGCCCCTTGTCGCAAGGACTGCATCGAAAGGCTCAGCCCGTTGAGGTAAAAAACCACGGCAATGCCCAGCTTGTTCAGTACCTCAGGGTGCAAGAAACCGCCATGCGCCCCCGGCTGTGGCCAGACGAAAGCCAGCACGACCGCAGCGATCATGCCCCTCATGAACCAGTCAAATTTCATCTGACTTACCAAGCAGCGACGCAACCGTCACTGCGCGGGTCTTCACCACCTTCGATCCAGCCTGTGGGGTGCACCACCAGCGCTCCGGCGTGGCCCATGCGTTCGTCAAAGTCAGACACTACTTCCACCGGGTGGCCCAAGGCTTTGAGCCCGTCCACCACTTCATTGGAATAGCGCGACTCCACTTTCAGCGAAGTGCTTTGCTCGGCCCAGGTGCGACCCAGCAACCAGCGCGGCGCGGCCACCGCCGAGCGCACGTTGTGCCCGCCCCAGACGTAGCGTGAAAACACTGCCGCTTGGGTTTGCGGTTGGCCTTCGCCGCCCATGGTGCCGTAGACCAGCAAGCGGCCATCGTCAAGCTGCGCCATGGCCGGGTTCAAGGTGTGAAACGGTTTGCGCCCGGGCTCCAGGCTGCGCAATTTGCAGGGTTGTAAGTCGAACGAGCAGCCGCGGTTTTGCCACCAAAAGCCGCTCTTGGGCAAGACCACGCCGCTGCCAAACTCAAAGTAAATGCTCTGGATCATGCTGACCGCGCGGCCCTGGACGTCCACCACGCCCATCCAGGTGGTGTCGCCGTCCGAGTTGGGCGCTGGCCAAGGGCTGGCGTGTTCAATCGGCACGGCATCGGCCAAGCGTTGCACCACCTCTGGCGTCAACAGCGTGCTGGGGTCAACCGCCATCTGTGCGGGGTCGGTGACAAAACGGTCGCGCACGATGAAGGCTTGTTTGGTGGCCTCGACCAAGGCATGGATACCGGCCACGTTGTCAGGGTTCCAGCCCTCTTGGCGAATGCGGTCGTACACACCCAGAATCAACAAGGACGCCAAGCCCTGCGTGGGCGGCGCCATGTTGTAAACCGTGGCATCAGACAGGCGCAGCGACAAAGGCGCTTTCACCACTGCTTGGTGGTTGAACAAATCGGCGGCGGTGATGGGACTGCCCACAGCCGCCAGATCGCGGGCAATTTGTTCGGCCAGTGCGCCGCGGTAAAAGTCGTCAGGCCCCGCTGCTGCCAATTGGGTCAACGTGGCCGCCAGTTGCGGAAAGGCGTGACGGTCGCCATAGCGCGGTACTTGGCCTTGGGCATTTAAGAACGCTGAGGCAAAGCCAGGCTGGTGCTCGAGCTCGGCCAATTTGTTGCGCGTGTTGGCCTCTTGGCTGTGCGTGACCGGGAAGCCCTCGCGGGCGTAAAAAATCGCGCTCTCCAGCAAACGCGCGAACGGCAGTTTGCCACCCCAATGCGCTTGGCTGTAGGCATAGGCCGCGCCCCAACCTGAAATCGTTCCAGCCACTGTGTTGGCGGCCAAGGGGCCGCGCCAGGGAATCGATGCCAAGTCGCCATACAGTTCGCGCGTCACGCCCGCGCCGGCCGCGCCACAGGCGTCAATCGACTGCATGGCTTGGCCGGGTGCGTGCATCAACCAAAAGCCGTCCCCACCAATGCCGGTCATGTGCGGATACACCACGGCGAGCGTGGCCGCCACGGCGATGATGGCTTCGATGGCGTTGCCACCCTCGCGCAAGATGTCCAGGCCAGCTTGGGCGGCCAAAGAATGCGGGGCGACGACGGCGCCGCGACGACCAAGGATGGGATTCATTTAGAGCTCCAAGTAGAGGACACGCGCGCAGCTGCGCTGCGGGCAGATAAAAGATGGGCGCGCATTTCGCGGTAGCAGGTCACCACATCGCGCGCCAGCATGGCTTCGACGATTACCGAGTGCTCTTCAAACGAAGCGGTCATGCGCTCCAGATTGCGAAACTGCGTGCGCCGGAAGGTGGAAATTTTATGGCGAAGGCCTAAAGCCATGTCGATCAACACCGGGTTGTGACAACCATGGATGATGACCAAATGAAAATCGCGGTTGATGTTGTCATAAGCATCAGCGTTACCGTGTTGAATAGCGGTGCGGCTCAGCGCATGCAACTCAGACAAACGGTCGCGCTCGGCCTCGGTCATGCGCACCACAGCGTGACGGGCGCAGGTGGCCTCGATCTCGCCCATGGCTTCAAACATCTGGTCGATCTGCAAGGGCGACAACTCGGCCACCACCGATCCGCGATTGGGTCGATAAGCCACCAGGCCGGTGATGGCCAACTGCTTCAAGGCTTCGCGCACCGGCGTGCGTGAGACCTGAAAGCGCGCGGCCAAAGTGGTTTCGTCCAAGCGCTCGCCTGGCAAGAAAACACCCAAGGCAATGTCATCGGCCAGCTTGCGACCCACCTCATCGGCCAAGCCGCCGCGGCTGCGTGGGGGAACCACTGGTGGCAAAGTGGACAAAGAGCTTAAGGGTTCGGCCAAATTCATCACCACCCTTGCCCTGCAATCAACGGTTGCCAGCAAGCCAGGGCCGAGGCACCCCGCAGCACCGTGGGCGGAATCTCGCTGTGGCACTGGGCTGTGGCATGCATGCAGCGCGGTGCAAAGCTGCAACCGGGGGGCAGGTTAGCCAAGTCGGGCGGCGAGCCAGGCACCGCCTGCAAAGGCTGGCCCCGGTTTTCGGCACTCACGGTCGATGCCAACAGACCGCGCGTATAGGGGTGCAATGGGTGTTTGACCACTTGGGCCACATCGCCCATTTCCACCAAGCGGCCGGCATACATCACGGCCAGGCGGTCGGCCACTTCCACGGCAGCGCCGATGTCGTGCGTCACAAAAATCACCGACATGCCGGTTTCTTTTTGCAGCTCGCGCAATAGCAACAAAATTTGAATCTGCACCGTGGCGTCTAGCGCAGTGGTGGGCTCGTCGGCAAGCAACAACTGCGGGCGGCACACCAGGGCCAGCGCGATCATGGCGCGTTGACGCATGCCGCCTGAGAGTTCATGCGGATAGGCGTCGAGGCGTCGGCGTGCTTGTGGAATCTGCACCCGCTCCAGCATCTGCAGCGCTTGCTGCTGCGCAGTGCGCGCATCTACGCCGTCGTGCGCTCGAATGGCTTCGATCATTTGCTGGCCAATGGTGTAGACGGGGTCAAAAGCCAAACCGGGTTCTTGAAACACCATGGACGCGACACCGCCGCGGTAGTGATTCAGCGCCTTGCCTTGCAGGCTCAGCACTTGGTGGCCACCGACTTGCACCGAGCCACTCACTTGCGTGGTGCGTTCGGGGTGCAGGCGCAGCAAGGTGCGCAGGGTCACGCTTTTTCCCGAGCCCGACTCGCCCAACAAGCCCAGCACCTCGCCGGGTGCCAGATCGAAACTCACCTGGCTCAGTGCCTGGGCCTTGCGGTTGCCGGTGAACTGAACGCTCAAGTCTTTGACTGAAACCAGGGGCAGCGTCATACCGTGGCCTCCAAAGTTGAAGCTGCGGACGGTTTCACCGCTGCATGGCGGTAGCCTGACATCGGATCGTTCATGTGGCACGCCACGGTGTGCTCGGCATACGGGCCCACGGCGCGCAATAGCGGCGTGCTGGCCGCGCACAAGTCTTGCGCCATGCTGCAGCGGTCGCGAAAGCGGCAACCGTTGGGCGGGTTGATGGGGTTGGGCGGGTCGCCCATGAGGGGCGAGTGTTGGGTGCGCTGGCTCGGGTCCATCGATGGCACGGCCGACAACAAGGCGCGGGTGTAGGGATGGGCGGCGGCGTTGTAAATGCGCTCCACCGAGCCACGCTCAACCACTTGGCCCAGGTACATCACCATCACCTCATCGCTGATGTAGTGCACCACATGCAGATCGTGCGAGATGAACACATAGGTGAGTTGCCGCTCGGCCTTGAGTTCTTGCAACAGGTTCAGCACCTGTGCTTGCACCGACTTATCGAGCGCGGCCACGGCCTCGTCCAAGATCACCAAACGCGGGTGAAAGGCCAAGGCCCGTGCAATGTTCACGCGCTGACGCTGCCCGCCCGACAACTCGTGCGGGTAGCGCGAGGCAAATTGATCAGGCTCCAAGCCCACGCGAGCCAGCAGTGCGCGCCCCTCTTGCGTGGCGGTGGCCGCGTCCATACCGTGCACCTGGGGGCCGTAGGCAATGGTTTCCAAAATGGTCAAGCGCGGATTGAGAGAGGCAAAGGAGTCTTGAAACACCATTTGCAAATTGCGCCGGAACTCTTTCAGCGCCATGCCCCCGTACTCGGCCACACCGTCACCATCAAACACCATGCTGCCGCTGTCGGGCGGCATCAGGCGAGCAATCAGCCGCGCGGTGGTGGACTTGCCGCAGCCAGACTCACCGACGATGCCCAGCGTGGTGCCCTTGGCCACCGAGAAGCTCACACCGTCGACCGCGTGTACAAACTTGGGTTCACGCTCAAACAGGCCGCCGCGCACGGGGAAATGTTTTTTCAGATCCTTGACCACCAACAAAGGTTGGGCAGGCCCCCCGCGGTCTTTTACCGCCAGCACATCAGAAACAGGGGATGAAGTCATCGGCGAATGTCCATGGCAGAGCGAACCCCATCGGCCAGCAAATTGAAGGCGATGGAAGTGATGAAAATAAATGCGCCGGGCAAAGCTGCCAAGAGCGGGCTGCTGTAAATGGCCGAACGCAAGGTGTTGAGCATTAAGCCCCACTCAGGCTCAGGCGGCTTAACGCCCAGACCCAAGAACGACAAGCCCGAAGCCAGGATCATGCTGACGCTGAGCAAGCCCGTGGCGTAGACAAATACCGGCCCCAGAACGTTGCCGAGAACATGCACGCGGATGATGGAAAACGATCCCGCGCCGCTCATGCGCGCCGCTTCGATGTAGTCGAGCTTGCGCACCTGGGTGGTCACGCTTTCGGCCACGCGCACCACTTGCGGCACAAACACCAAGGTCAAGGCAATCAGGCTGTTGCTCATGCCCGGGCCCAAGGCGCCTGAAATCGCCACTGCCAACAGCACCGACGGAAAGGCGTAGAAAACATCGAGCACGCGCATGATGACCATATTCACGCGCCCGCCCACATAGCCAGCAAACAGCCCCAGGCTGGTGCCAATGAAGAAAGCGGCAAACACGGGCACCACGCCCATGAGCAGCGACAAGCGCCCGCCGTACATCAGGCGCGTCAGCATGTCGCGACCCAACTCGTCGGTGCCCAGTAAATAACCGGGGCTGCCAATGGGCAGCAAGCGCTTGAGCATGCTGGCTTTGAAGGGATCGGCGGGTGCCAGCCAAGGCGCAAACAACGCCGCGCACACAATCAGCATCAGCACCACGGCGCTGGCCATGGCCACGGGTTCTTGACGCAACTGGCGCGCCACCACATGCCAGTAGCTGCGACTGGGGATGGTGTTTTGCATCGAGGTCGGGATGGAAGGGATGGAAGGAATGGCAAGGGTCTGGGTCATGTCGTTCTCAATTTCCACAATCAGCCGCGGCCCATGCGCGGGTCAATCAAGGGTTGCACAATGTCGACCAATAAATTCAAACCCACGAAGAACATGCACAGCACCAGCAAAGTGCCTTGCAGCAAAGGCATGTCGCGCTGAAAAATGGCGGTATTGAGCAAAAAGCCGGTGCCAGGCCAGGCAAACACCGTCTCGACCAAGATCGAGCCGCCCATCAGGTAGCCCACTTGCAAACCGGCCACGGCCAGCACCGTGGGTGCCGTGTTTTTGGCCACATGGCGAAACACCGCCATGCCGCCCAAGCCGCGCGCACGAAGAGCCACCACAAACTCTTGCGCCAACATGTCGGCCACCAAGGCGCGCACGGTGCGGGTGATAATGCCCATCGGGATCACCGACAAAGTGATCGAGGGCAACACCAGATAACGCACATGCTCCCAGTCCCACGACCAATCGGTCGAGCCGCCGGGGCCGGCGCCCATGGCCGGAAACCAACCCAGCCAGGTGGAAAAAATAATCGTCAGCACCAGGCCCAACCAGTAGTGGGGAATGCTCACTCCCACCACTGACAAGGCCGTGGCCGCGCGGTCCACCCCGCCGCCGTGCTTGTACCCGGCCAATGCGCCCAGCACACAACCCACCAACACTCCCAAGCCTGAGGCAATGGCGGCTAGCAACAAGGTGTTGCCCACCGCACTGAACACCTCAGAAACCACCGAGCGCCCTGAGGCGATCGAGGTGCCTAAGTCGCCCTGCAACGCGCGCCACAGCCAAAGGCCGTATTGCACAGGCACAGGCCGATCCAAACCGTAAGCGCTTTTCAAAGCCTCAATCACATCGGCAGGCGCATCGGCTGGGGCAATGGCGTTGAGCGGATCGCCCGGCGCCAAATACACCAACATGAACGACACCACAGTGACGCTGAGTGCAATGGGGAGTGCGTACAAAAGACGCTTGAGAATGTAGGTGAGCATTTATTTCATGCGGATGGTGGTGAGGTCTTGGAACCAGTGTTGTGCTTGCACAAACTCTTGCACCTTGGGCGAGATCGCGTGTGGATTGAGGTCATGCACCACCCACAGCATCAACGCATCGTCCACCATGGTTTGGTGAATTTCAGCGAGCAGCTTGTCTTGAATTTTGGGATCGAAATTCTTGCGAATAGTGTCAATAGCGCCGTCCACTTTGGGATTGTTGTAACCGCCCCAGTTCACGCCATTGGGCGCAATGTAGCGGCTGTCCACAAAGCGGGTGATGGCGTAGAAGGGGTCGGCTGTGACGTAACCCAAGTTGATGGCGGTGATGCCCTTGCCCGCGTTCATGTCGGACTTGGCACCACTGCGCCAGTGCAGGTACAAGTTTTCCAACTCAACCACTTCAAACTCCAGCTGAATGCCGACTTCGGCCAAGCTTTGCTGAATGAACTCGTTCATGGGCAGCGACAACATTTGCCCCGAACCGCCTTGCGCAATGATGACCTTGGCCTTGAGCGGTTTGGCCGGGCTGTAACCCGCTTGCGCCATCAGCTCTTTGGCCGTCTTTACGTCGTATTTCAAATCGAACGAAGGCTTGCCGAACCACGGGTTGGTGGCGTCCACCTGGCCTTTGGCCGGTTTGGCCAATCCGTTGAGCAGCTTCACAATCGCGTCACGGTCAATGGCCAGGTTGGCCGCTTTGCGCACACGAATGTCGGTCCACGGTGAGCCGGGCTGGGTCGAGAAGTGATAAGGCCAGACATGCGGCGTCACGTTCTGCACAATTTTGAAGCCCGAGCTCTTGAGCTGAGGCAACACATCTGGCGGCGGCGTTTCAATGATGTCAACTTGACCGTTGAGCAGCGCGTTGGCGCGGGTCATGGCGTCGGGAATGGGCATCAAGATGATGCGGTCGGTCTTGGCCATTCGGGCCTTGTCCCAGTAGGCGACGTTCTTGACCAACTCGGCGCGCTGACGCGGCACCAATTTGTCCAGCTTGAACGGTCCCGTGCCTGAGGGCTGACTGGCGATCTTGTTCCAGTCGTGGCCCAGCTTTTCCCACTGGGTTGGACTGGAAATCAAGAACCAAGGCAACTGATACGGAAAGAGCGAGTCCACATCCTTGGTGGTGATCTCGACCGTGTATTCGTCGACCATGCGGTAAGACGCGATGGACGGAATGCGCGGGCGCACTTGCGCGCTTTGCTTGGCATCGTATTGCGGCGACTTGTCGGCCAGCACTTTGTCCAAGTTCCAGACCACGGCGTCGGCCTTGAGCTCAGAGCCGTCATGGAACTTCACGCCCTTGCGCAGGGTGAACAACCATTTCTTATTGTCTTTGGGATCGACCTTCCAACTGCTGGCCAGGCCCGGGACCAACTTGCCTGGGCGTGTGGCAATGTTGGCTTCCCACGCCACCAGCGGGTCATAAAGGGTATGACCGGTGAACTGGTAAGCACCAGCGCCGCGATCGGGTTGGCCGGTGGTCAGCGGAATGTCGGCCATGGAGATGCCGTAGCGCACTACGGTTTCGGCTTGTGCACCGGTTTGCAGCAGCAAAGCCACCGGCAATGCGACCAACCAACGCGGGAGTTGCTTGCGAACAGAATTCATGAAGGGCTCCAAAATGAAATGAACACTTCATGGATTGCATGCAACGTGCCAATTTTCGTGTTTTGATTTTGTTTTTTCTAGAGCGTTGTTTTCATGCGATTTTTTTCTGCATTGCATGGTCTCACGATGGCTTCACCAGAAAAATGAGCCCACTTCACTCACGCCATCTTGCATGCAATCGCACCAAAAAAGACCCCATTAAGGACCTGTTGCACACAATCGGTGTACCCTGCGCAAGCATGCTCACGTTGCCGCCAAACGCCTGGCCTGATGAATTTGATGCAAAGTAATAGATCGCACCTGCGCTTGGCTGGCCTGGATGTGGCTGAGCAGCAAAGCGGTAGCGGTGGCCACGTCGTGCGCGAGCAGAGCCGACAAAATACGTGTGTGCTCGGTGTAGGTGGCTTGAATGCGGTCTTGAAGCGTGAAATCCAAGCGGCGCACGCTGCGAATGCGTTCGGTCACGTCGCGGTGCACCCGCAGCATTTCAGGATTGCCCATGGCTTGCACCAGGGCCAAGTGAAACTCTTCGTCCCACACGGCCACTTGGCTGCGGTCGTTACAGCGCTCGGATTCGGGCACCATCCAAATTTGAGCTTGCGCGGTCAGCACGCTCAGGTCGCCGCCCTGGACTATTTCCTTGGATTTGGCTTGGCAAAGCCGCTGCACGGCAGTGGACTCCAGCAAAATGCGCAGGTCATAAAGATGGTCAAACTTTTCAAAGTCAAACGGCTTGACCTCCCAACCGCTGCGAAAGTGAACCTCCACCACGCCTTCTTGGCGTAAGCGAAACAGTGCTTGGCGCACCGGCGTGCGCGAAACCTGTTGCTGCGTGCAAATGGTGGCCTCGGTAAAGCGGTCGCCTGGCAGCAGGCGAAACTCGGCAATGTCGCGCTTGAGTTGTTCGTACACCGTATCGGCGCGTGAAGGCTCACGCGCCTGATACGCGGCACTCATGCCAGCAAGCTGACGTGCGCGGCCACCACGCGCCAGCCCTCGGCGGTTCTCACCCAAGTTTGGCTTTGGCGCCCGGTACGCTCACTGCCAACCCGTTGAAACTCGGTGTTGGCCGTGGCAAAGTCGCGGCCATAGGTGGTGATGACGATGTTCATACGCTCGCGCGCCAGGCCTTGCGAAGGCCGACCGGCCCGAAAGGCCTGAATGGCTTCGTAGCCGTACAAGTTCTCCGTAGCGCCATAGCGCAAGGTGTGCGGGCTGTTGTAAAACAAAGCGTCCAGCACCTCCACTTCGTTGTGCACCAAGGCGTGTTCGTACTGTTCAAAGGCGGCGCTCACTTCAGCGACCACGTCTGGCAAATTGATGTCCATTCAAAACCCCACTTTATTCAAATGCGACGCGCCACTGCGCGACAAAATATTCGCCACGCGAAACGCGGCCTCTTCGCGCCAAGGCGCAGCAATCACTTGCACACCCAAAGGCATGCCTCCTTTGACATCCTTGCCCTCGGGCCACATGGGCGCCACCAACACGGGGCAACCGGCAAACGAAATCGGTTGGGTCAGCAAACCCATGGCTGCACGACTGGGCAGACGCTGCCCGTTCAGCTCCAGCCACTCGGTGCCAATGGTAGGCGCACTGACTGGTGTGGCGGGCGCCAGCAGAACGTCCCAATCTTCAAACAGCGCGTTGATTTTCTCGCGGTACAGACGCCGAAAGCGCTGCGCTTGCACATACCAAGCGGCTGGCTGCAAAGCTCCGGCCATGAAACGGTCGACCGACAAGGGCTCCATGTCGTGGGCCTGGGTGCGCAAGTGGTCCAAATGCAACTGCCCGCCTTCGCTGGCGGTGATGATGAAGGCTGCTGCACGTGCCAAGCCCGCGTCTGGCCAGGAGACCAGCGCCGTCACGCCCAAGGCATGGGCCGCATCTTGCACGACTTGGCGAGCGGATGAGGTGGCGTTGTCGTGAAAGTAACCGTCCAGCACGCCCACGCGAAGACCTTGAAGACCTTGAACCAATGTGACCGACACAGGCTCCACGCGTTTGGCATGGCAACCCGGGTCTAACGCATCCACGCCTTGCAAGGCGTCATAAGCCAGCGCCAAACCGGGCAGCGAATCGGCAAAGGGGCCGAGGTGGTCAATGCTGTGCACAAACGGGTAGCTGCCGCGCCGCGACAAGCGGCCAAAAGTGGGCTTCAAGCCCCACACGCCGCACAGCGAGGCCGGCACGCGAATTGAGCCGTTGGTGTCAGATCCCAAGGCGAGTGACACTTGGCGTGACGCCACTGCGGCGCCTGAGCCGCCGGAGGAGCCGCCTGCAATGCGCGTCAAGTCGTGCGGGTTGTGGCTGGGACCGTAGTGGGTGTTCTCGGTGGTAAAGCCGTAGGCGTACTCGTCCATGTTCAGCCCGCCTAGCAGCACCGCGCCTGAGGCGTGCATTTGCTGCACCAAAAAAGCATCAGCTGGTGCAGGTGGGTTGCTCTGGTTGATTTTGGAGCCAGCCAGGGTGACCACGCCTTCAATGTCAAACAGGTTCTTTACTGCATACGGCACGCCGGCCAAGGGCGGGAGCACCTCGCCACGTGCGCGGCGCTGGTCCACGGTGTTGGCCTCTTGCATGGCGCGTTCAAAGCAAGGCGTGGTGAAGGCGTTGACTTGAGCGTTTGTAGCTTCAATGCGGGCAATGGCTGCGGTCACCACCTCGCGGGCAGAAAAGTCGCCGGCCGCAATACCTTGGGCCAGCTGCTCGGTGGTGTGTTCTTGTGTGTCCATGTCAGTGCGGCCTAGGGCAAAAAATTTCGGCAGGTTCGTCGGCGGGGCTCAAGGCCACACCTTCGAGCAGTTGCGCCATGGCGGCGGTGCGCTGCAAATGGGCGGCCACCCGCGCTGCGCTGGCTGCGTCGAGTGGAATGCACAGCGCCTGAGCGTTGATCTGCACAAAGGCCAGAGTGTCGGCTTCGTTCATTTGCGTACCTCGCGTTGGAAAATTTCAAGGCTGAGCTTCTTGGCGTCAATGAAGCTGGGTTGGGTCAAGGTCTCGATGGTGCGTGGGCGCGGATCGTTGTAGTTCAAGATTTCGGCCACGCGGGTGGGCCGCTTGGTGAGCAGCAAAATTTGATCGGCCAAGTACACCGCCTCTTCCAAGTCGTGTGAGACCAGCAGCATAGTGGTGCCGGTTTGCATGAACACGTCTTGCAGCTTTTCGCGGATGAACAAGGTCATCTCAAAGTCCAACGCCGAGAAGGGTTCATCCAAAAACAACACCTCGGGCTTGGGCGCCAAGGCCCGCATAATGGAAGCGGTTTGCTGCTGGCCGCCTGACAACTCGTAGGGGTAGCGGTTCAGGTCAAACTTCACATCGAACGAAGCAACCAGCTCTTCCATGCGCTGCGCCACTTGGGCTTTGGTTTTGCCTTCGAGCTTGAGCGGATAGGCAATGTTGTCGATGGTGCGCATCCACGGGAACATAGCTTCGCGGTAGTTTTGAAACACGTAGCCAATTTTGGTTTCGCTCAAAGACTTGCCGTCAAACAAAATCTCGCCGCTGTCGATCGGAATCAAGCCTGCGATCATATTGATCAAGGTGCTCTTGCCGCACCCGTTGGGGCCAAAGACAGAAACGATTTTGTTTTTAGGAATGTCCAGATTGAAGTTTTCATACAAAGGCCAGCCCGCAAAATACTTAGTCATGTTACGGATGGTGATGTGCGTGCCCGCAGGGCCTGGCACAAACGGGGAGGGCAAGGGATCGGGCTCGATCATGGGGTTCAAGACGGCGCTCATATTTATCTTCCGCTCCAATGCACGATGCGTTTTTCCAGCACCAAAAATACAATGTTCAAGGCATAGCCCAAGGCGCCTGCCGCCAAGATGGATGCGTACATGTCGCGCACATTCATCACCTGCTGCGAGTCGATGATGCGGTGGCCCAAGCCGCGCTCAGAACCGATGAACATTTCGGCCACGATAACGATCACCAGCGACATGGACACCGCGCTACGCAGCCCCACGAAGGTGGGTTGCAAGCTTTCCCAAATCAGCACGTCTTTGAAGATCTGCCAGCGCGTGGCACCCATCACCTTGGCGGCCATGACGCGTTGTTTGCGCGCATTGATCACACCGTAGGCGCTGTTAAACAAGACAATCAAAAGCGCACCAAACGCGGCTATCGCCACCTTGTTGATGTCGGACACGCCAAAGATCATCAAGAACAAAGGGATCAATGCCGACGAAGGCGTGGAGCGAAAGAAGTCAATCACAAACTCCACGCTGCGGTAGGCCCGCTCGTTGCTTCCCAGCAGTACGCCCACCGGTACACCCACCACAGCGGCAATCAAAAATGCCTCCAAGGTGCGCAGCAAGGTGTAGGCGAAGTCGCCAAACAAAGTGCCACCGGCCATTCCGGTGAACAAGGTGCCCAGGGTGTTCCAGGGCGAGGGCAACAAGATGGGCGGAATCAGCTTGAAGCGCACCACCAGGTCCCAAATGACAAACAACACCAAGGGACCCAACAGCGGCATCAGCCGCCAGGGACTCCAGCGTTCAGTCGCTGGTATCCCTGGCGTAGTCGGCTGGGCGGGCGTTGCCAGCCCTTGTTGTGCAGCAGCCATGATGACCGCGGTGGAGGCTTCATGCATGGCTTAACCTTTGTACAACATGGACTCAACCATCAGACGCGAGGGGAAGATACCCTTGTCTGAAAACAAGTCAAAGAACTTCTGGAAGTAGGCAATGTCCTTGGCCGTGAACTCGTTGTACATGGTGTAAGCGGCCATGGGCACCTCGGCGGTCAACGCACCTTCAATGGCGGTGTAACCCTTGAGGTATTGGCGAGACTCAGCGGCACTGCTGCGCACGTAGGCGATACCTTTGGCGTAGGCTGTGACGAACTTCTTGGTTTCCACTGGATACTTTTTGACGAACTCGGCGGTGAGCGAAGCCGAGCCACCAAACCAAGGCGCTGCGGCGTCGCCCAAGATGTACTTGGAAATCACACCAGCTTCCAGTACGCGGGTCGTGCCGTTCAAGCGGCCAATCGTGCCGGTGGGCTCCAATGTGTAGACCGCATCTACTTGTCCTGCGGCCAAAGCGGCCACATGCTGGCTAATGGGCAACTCAATGACCGTGGCCCCTGTGGCACCGGCTCGCTCTAAAACAGTT
This sequence comes from Comamonadaceae bacterium, assembly GCA_947452785.1. Lineage (GTDB taxonomy): Bacteria > Pseudomonadota > Gammaproteobacteria > Burkholderiales > Burkholderiaceae_C > Limnohabitans_A. The sequence goes on from CANGDZ010000037.1 coordinate 23,813, forward strand.
CGGGCCAAAGTCAGATTTTGGATGCCTGGGCCGGAGGCGACTTTTTTGCCTTTGAGTTCGGCCATGGTTTTGACCGGGCTGGCCAGAGGCACCAAAAACTCGTCGAGCACATGGGTCACATTGCTGGGGTTGGAGGCAAATATTTTGAAGGTGCCTGGCGCGGCCAATTCACCAATCGCCAAGTTGGCCGAACCGGTGCCGTTGGCGCTTCCGTCGCAGCGACCGGCCAGCATGGCTTCCATGATCTGCGCGGCGCCGGCGAACTTGATGCCTTCCACGTCCAAGCCGGCTTCTTTGAAATAGCCTTTTTCAATCGCTGCGTAAAAAGGCAGGCCTGCGGCAATCGGCCAGTAGCCGATGCGAATTTTGGGTGTGCTCTGAGCCAGCGCAATGGCCGGTGCGCCCAATACACCCAGGGCTGCGGTGGCCGCACCGGCTTGCAGCAGCTTGCGGCGCGAGGTGGCGACGAGGGATTCAGTAGTGACGAGGTGAGATGTCATGAAAAACTCCTAGGCGTGGATGAAAAAAACGAGATGAAAAGTGATCAGGCAACGGGTTTGGCCAAACTCGCCACATAGGCGCGCCAGCCACCCAGGTGGGTGATGTCGGTGGCAGCGGCAAGGGCTTGGGCTTCGCAGACAAAGCCTTGCACCTGCGTGCCGTCGGCCAGCAGCAAAGTGCCAATGCCCAAGGGCGCGGGAATCAAAGCCACGAACGAGCCGTAATGCGCTGCGGGAATTTCCCAAATTTCCAAGGCGATCCGTCCGCCCTGACCTGGCGCCACGCGCAGCAAACCGGGCTTGGGGGGCTGAGAGTCTGGCAAGGCAAAAAAACGGTAATCTGACGCGGTGTCTGCAGGGCCCACCAAGCGGGCACCGCGCTCAGTCAACTGCCCGTTCAGAGGCATGCCGCTGAGGTGCGCGCCCACCACCGCCACACGCACCGTGGCAGGCGCTTGCAGGCCAGCAATCGGTTGAGGCTCTGGCAAGGCTTGCGAAGTCGCACCCAGGCTCAAGCCTGTGGCGTGGTGGTAGCGCTGGCCCAACTCGGCCAGCTGCCAGTCAGAGCCGGCGCGTCCGATCAAAGTGATGCCAAATGGCAAACCATCGGGCCTGATGCAACTGGGCACAGACAGGGCGGCGTAGTCAAACAAATTCACAAAATTGGTGTACTGGCCCAGGTTGCGGTTGAGCACCACCGGATCGGCTTGCATCTGCGCCACGGTGTAGTGCGTGGGCGCGGTGGGCACCAGCAGCACGTCGATGTCCTGCCACATGCGCTCGGCCACTTGGCGCAGGCGCTTGACTTCAATGTCGGCGCGAATGTAGTCGGCAGCGCTGTACTTGCGGCCTTTGGCAACAATGCTGCGCACCGGTTCGATCACGGCGTCCTCATGCGTGTCAAAGAAATCTTGAATGGCCGCGTAGCGCTGACTGACCAATGCACTTTCGTAGAGCATGGCGGCCGCTTGGGCCAGGGGGGCATAGTCGATCGTCACAGCCTGACCACCCACCGCAGTCAACTGCGCCATAGACTGCGCAAAAGCCGCTTCGGCCAGTGCATCGCCAAAAAACTCAAGTGAATCAGGTACGCCAAAACGAAACTGCGCTGGCAAGGCTTGTGTGGCCATGGGCACATGGCGCGAGAACGGGTCGGCCTCGTCGTAGCCCATGCAAGCCTCAAGCACTTGCGCGGCCACTGCCACGGTGCGCGCAAAGATGGATACACAGTCGACGTTTTGAGCGGCAGGCACCACGCCCCGCGCCGAGATCAAACCGCGTGTGGGCTTCAAACCCACGATGTTGTTCAGGCCCGCAGGCACACGACCAGAGCCTGCGGTGTCGGTACCCAAGGCAAAGTCCACCTGCCCCGAGGCCACTACATAGGCCGAGCCCGAGCTGGAGCCACCAGACACATAGGCGTGATTTAAGGCATTGGGCACCGGGCCATAAGGTGATCGCGTGCCATTGAGCCCACAAGCGAATTGATCTAAATTGGTTTTGCCCTGCAAGGTCGCACCCGCTTGCAACAGGCGCTGCACCACATGGGCATGCTGCTGGGGGATGTAGGCAAAGGCGGGGCAGCCGGCAGTGGTGGATAAGCCAGCCACATCCATATTGTCTTTCACGGCAAAGCTCAGGCCTTGCAGCGGGACTACGGGGATTGCTGGAGTTGCAGAATCAGGCGCGCCCGTGTTATCGGTGGTGTCGGTGACGCGTGTGATCCACGCAGCGTCCGCGGCTTGCGCCAAAGGCGCATCGGTACTGCGAGTGATTCCTGTGAATTGCTGTGACACCATTTTTGTGCATCCCATCTTGTATTCAAGACTCATCGCAAGGGCTATGCCAACCACCCATGCAAGCATCGGTGCACCATCAGTACGGGCATTGTTTATGCTCACACTCAATTGCACACATCCTCAGCAAAGATCACACTATGACTATCCCAACGATTGACATTGCCTTGTTTTCAAGCGGCACGCCTGCACAACGCGCAGCGATTGCAGCCCAAGTGGACACTGCGGCCAAGCAGATTGGCTTCATGCAAATCGTTGGGCATGGCATCCCCACAATGGTGATCGACGCACTGAAACAAGGCATGGATGATTTTTTTAGCTTGCCCTTGGCCGACAAAACCCCGTGGCGTGCACCCTCGGCCGACATCAACCGTGGCTACAGCAGCCCCTTGTCTGAACGCTTGAGCTACAGCTCAGGCGTGGCCTCGGCGGCCGATTTGTTTGAGGCCTTCAACATCGGCTCGTCTTATACTGACTACCCCACGCTCTCGCTGGACCGTGTGGCCTACCCTGCCAATATCTGGCCCACAGCACCCGCAAGTTTCAAACCGGCCGTGCAAGCCTGGTTCGCGAATGCCGCGCAGGTGGCGCGCGATATGACCCGCATTTTTGAAGTGGCCTTGGGCTTGCCTGCGCAGTTTTTTGCGCCCTACCAAGACCATTCGCTGGACGTGCTCAGGCTTAATCACTACGCCATGCCCGCCGAGCTGCAGAAACTGGAAGACAAGCAAATGGGTATGGGCGCTCACACCGACTACGGCATCGTGACCGTGCTTTGGGCCGATGCAGTCTCGCCCGGCCTGCAGGTACTGGACAGCACCGGGCATTGGATCGATGCCACGCCCGAACCTGGCGCGCTGCTGATCAACTTGGGCGACATGATGGCGCGCTGGACCAATGACCGCTGGCTCTCCAGCATGCACCGGGTGCTGCCGCCCCTCAACGCGCAAGGCCAGGTGGTGCGCAGGCGTTCAGCGGCTTTGTTTCACGACGGCAATGCCGACGCCGTGATCAGCTGCTTGCCCAGTTGCTGCAGCGCTACGCAGCCTGCGCGCTACCCGTCCACCACGGTGGCCGAGCATATTCAGAAAAAATTAGCAGGCTCGCGCGCGATGCACATCAACCCCGATGCTCTGCAAGAGGCCTCGCGAATTCAAGGCGCAGTGAATTAAATGGATGGAGCTTAGACCGCTTCGAGCAGGTCTTTGGCTAAACAGGTCCATCCGACAATCCCTCCTTGCGCGATGATCATGGCCAAGGTAGCTGCTTTGAATTCAGGGAAATAACTGGCCGTGCCATCTTCCACCAACAGGCAGTCAAAGCCGCGGTCATTGGCTTCCCGCATACTGGACTGCACACACACTTCGGTGGTCACGCCCATGACCACTAGCTGCGTGATGCCGCGCAACTGCAGATGCGCCATCAAATCGGTGCCGTAAAACGCCCCCTTGCCCGGCTTGTCAATCACCAGTTCACCGACCACAGGGGCCAGCTCCTCAACGATTTGGTTGCCCGGCTCGCCTCGCACCAAGATGCGCCCCATAGGGCCTACATCGCCAATGCGCAACTGCGGTGAACCGCGCATGCGTTTGGCCGGCGGGCAGTCGCTCAAATCAGGGGCGTGAGACTCACGCGTGTGCACCACCAGGCCACCCCGCTTGCGCCAGTGGGTGAGCACTTGCAACACGGTGGGCACAATGCTTTGCAAAGGTTCAACCCGGTTGCCCAGGCTTTCGCCAAAGCCACCAGGCTCGACAAAGTCGCGCTGCATGTCAATGATGAGAAGCGCTGTCCGCGCAAAGTTCAGACTAAACGCAAACGGCTGCGCGTCAATATCATGCATCGCGATGTCCATTATTTTTCAGATCAGTTAGGCAACTGACCTTCAACGCCTTCGACGTAGAACTTGATGCTGTCAATATCCGCATCGGTGAAGCTCTGGCCGGCCGTCAGCTTGGTGCTGCCGTCTTGCAATTTCATCGGGCCTGAGAAGACTTTGAATTTGCCCGACACGATCTCGGCTTGCTTGTCTTGCACTTCTTTTTTAACCGAAGCAGGCAAGCTGGCGTTCAAAGACGACAAGCCGTTCATGCCCTCTTTCATGCCGCCCCAGACATTGCCTTTGAAGGGTTTACCTGCGACCGCGTCTTTCACGACGTTGACGTAGTAGCTACCCCAAAGTTGTGTGACCGATGCCAAATGGGCTTTGGGCGCGACCGCGGCCATGTCCGAGTTCCAACCAAAGGCGAACACGCCTTTGTCGGCGGCAGCTTGCAGCGTAGCCGAGGAGTCGGTGTTTTGCATCAGCATGTCGGCGCCCTGGCCGATCATGGTTTCAGCGGCTTGGCGCTCTTTGGCCGGGTCGTACCAAGAGCTGATCCACACCACCTTGGTTTTGACTTTGGGGTTCACGCTGCGCGCACCCATTGTGTAGGCATTGATGTTGCGTACCACTTCAGGGATGGGGAACGAAGCCACATAGCCGAGTACATTCGATTTGGTCATGCGGCCTGCAATGATGCCGGCCAAGTAGGCGGGCTCGTACATGCGCGAGTTGTAGGTGTGCACGTTGGGGGACGATTTGAAACCCGTGTTGTGATAGAACTCGACCTTCGGAAAAGTCTTGCCCACTTTGAGCGTTTGCTCCATGTAGCCAAACGAGGTTGTAAAGATGTACTGGTTGCCTTTGGCAGCCAGGTCACGGATCACACGCTCGGCATCGGCGTTCTCAGGAACGTTCTCAACCACGGTGGTCTCGATTGCGCTGCCCAACTCTTTCTTCACTGTTTTCACACCCAGGTCATGGGCAAATGTCCAGCCGCCGTCACCGGGCGTGCCAAAGTAAACCCAAGCCACTTTGACTGGAGGGGCAGAAAGAGCCGGCGGAACTGCGCCCAGCAAACTCATGGCTGCAACGCAAGCCAATTTTATTTTCAAAAATTTCATCGTAAAACTCCTAGGTGGATAAAAAATATAACAATCAATTGAACGACCAACCACTGTGTTTAGGCGTCATCAAAGAAAGGTTTACCCAACCAAGCCGGCGCATGGCGGCGAATGGTGGTGGGGTTAGACGACAAAATGACCAGCACCAACACAGTGGATAGATACGGAAGGCTGGCCAAGGCAAAGGTGGAAACTTTCAAGCCCACGGCCTGAAAGTAAAGCCCCAAGGTGGTGACGCTGCCAAACAACAAGGCGCCAATGGCCACGCGCTGAGGGCGCCAGGTGGCAAACACCACTAAAGCCAAAGCGATCCAACCGTTTCCAGAAGTCAGCCCGTCTTGCCACATCTTGAATTGGGCCACCGCATAGTAAGTGCCGGCCAAACCAGACAAAGCGCCGCCAAAGGCCACAGCGGCATAGCGAACCCGAGTAACCGGCAAGCCCAAGGAGCGCGCCACGACCGGCGACTCGCCCACGGCCTTGAGCAATAAGCCTGCACGCGTGTGGTGCAGAAACACAATCACCAGCACCAATAAAGCCAAGGCGCTGTAACCCAATAGATCGAGCGAGAAAAACGATCCCCCCAGCAAAGGGATTTGGCTCAGATAAGGCAGGGGTATGGGGCTGAAACTCACTGGGGCGCTGAAGCCCACATAAGAACGCCCGAGCACCGCTGAAATGCCCGTACCCAGAATGGTCAAGGACAGGCCTGCGGCCACCTGGTTGGCCTGCAAGCTGATAGTGACAAAGCCAAACACCAATGCGGCCAACATGCCGGCCGCCATGCCCACCAACACCGCGACGGTCAAGCTGCCACCATTGGCCACCACCATGAAACTGCTCAAGGCGCCCAGCAGCATCATGCCTTCCAGGCCCAAGTTCAAAATGCCCGCGCGCTCAGTGATTAATTCGCCCTGCCCCGCCAGCAGCAAGGGAATGGCCGCGCCCAAGGCGCTGGCCAACAAGGGCGTCATGGAGTCCATCATGCGCGGCCGCCTACCATCTGGTGTGTAGACACAATGCGGTAATTCACCAGCACGTCAGTGGCCAGCAAAAACAACAACAAAAGGCCTTGAAAGACTTCACTCACGGCCTTGGGCAACTGCATGCTGACTTGCACCGACTCGCCGCCCAAATACAACAGCGCCATCAACAATGAGGCCAGCACAATTCCCACCGCATTCAAGCGCCCCAAGGTGGCCACAATGATGGCGGTGAAACCATAGCCCGGTGTCCAGCGGTCATTCAACTGACCCAAGGGTCCTGCCACATCCGACACTCCGGCCAAGCCAGCGGCAGCGCCGCCGATCAGCAGCGTGAACCAAATGATGCGGCGCTCGCGGTAGCCGGCATAGCGCGCGGCCAAGGGAGCCTCGCCGGTTACGGAATTTTGAAAACCAGCAAACGAGCGCTCCATGAAAAACCAAGCCAGCGGGATCAAGGTCAACGTGATGAAGACCGAACTGTTGATGCGCGTTCCCTCCCACATCGACCAGCCGTAGGAGGCCAGAGGCGCAAACAAGGCGCTGTCTGAAAAAGACACAGTGATGGGAAAGTTGTTGGCCAAAGGATCGCGCCACGGTCCGTAGACCATGAACTTGACGAGCAAATCAGCCACATAGGTGAGCATGAGGCTGACCAAAATTTCGTTTGTATGGAACTGCGCTCGGCACAGCGCCGTGAGCGAGGCCCACAGGCAGCCGCCACAAGCGCCGGCTACCACCATGACGGGCAGCAACCACAGCGAGTCATTGTCATGAAAATAAATCGCCAGACCCGAGGCAAACAGTCCACCCACATACATCTGGCCTTCGGCGCCAATGTTCCAAATGTTAGCGCGGTAGCCAATGGCCAAGCCCAAGGCAATCAGGCACAAGGGCGAGGCCTTGAGCAGCAACTCACTAACGCCGTTGGCGTTGCTGATCGGATCAATAAAGTAGGCTTGATACGCAAACAAGGGGTTCTTACCCATCAGCGCGAACATCGCCAAGCCTGCTATTAGCGTCAAGGCCACAGCTACCAGCGGCGCCATGACTCGCATGGATTGCAGAGGCTCTGCGCGGGGGACAAGTCGCAACGTCATTACAAGCACTCCAGCGCAAGCGCTGATTTTTTGATGCGTGGAATTGAGTGGTTTGTCATGGCAGGGATCGGTCTTTGAAAGTACTTTGCAATATGCGTACCAGAGTAATTGGCACCGTCCTGGCGATATAGTTGTGCCCTCAAGCCCTGTAATGAGGCGCCGCGCACCAGCACGAAGCGCCGCCGCTTGTTACAAACACTGCAAAGGTGCAAAGCCTGCATTCAGGACTCTATTACGCTAAGGCACAGTTATTGCGCTCGGCACACTTATGATCTCAGCGACTACTCAGCCTTATCCCCGTTTGGTGCTTCGCGGCATCAGCAAGTGCTACCCCAGCGTGATTGCCAACGATGACATTGACTTGACAATTCGCGCCGGTGAGATCCATGCACTGCTGGGTGAAAACGGTGCTGGCAAGAGCACACTCATGAAGATCGTTTATGGCGTTACTCAGCCTGATACGGGCGATCTATTGTGGGAGGGCCGTGAAGTCAAAATCACCAGCCCCGCGCTAGCTCGTCGACTGGGCATTGGCATGGTGTTTCAGCACTTTGCCTTGTTTGAATCGTTGACCGTGGCTGAAAACATCATGTTGGCCCTAGACGAAGCAGAATCGCTTAAAGCCCTTTCGCAGCGAATCCGCGAGGTGTCCAATCACTACGGTCTGCCGATCGACCCCGATCGCATGGTGCACAGCATGTCGGTGGGCGAGCGTCAGCGGGTGGAAATTGTGCGCTGCCTGCTGCAAAAGCCCAAGTTGTTGATCATGGACGAGCCCACCTCGGTGCTCACGCCGCAAGCGGTCTTGAAACTTTTTGATACCCTGCGCCGCTTGGCCGCAGAGGGATGCAGCATTTTGTACATCAGCCACAAGCTCGATGAAATTCGCGCCTTGTGCGATACAGCCACCGTGCTGCGCCAGGGCAAAGTTACCGGCACTGCGCAACCCAGGCATGCCACGTCAAGTGAATTGGCGCGCTTGATGATTGGCTCGGACTTGCCCGAATGCGCCATGCAGCCTCAAGCCGCTGGCCCGGTGATGCTGGAGATCCAAGCCTTGTCTGCGCTGAGCATAGACCCGTTTGGTACACACCTGCAGAAACTCGACCTGCGCGTGTGCGGCGGCGAAATTGTGGGCATTGCCGGCATTTCCGGCAACGGACAAAAAGAGCTGCTCGCCGCCATTTCTGGCGAGTCAGTTCAAGGCAGCGCCAACACTATCCTCTTGTGCGGCCACGCTGTCGGCCGCATGAACCCTGCCAAACGCCGCCAACTCGGTTTGCGCTTTGTGCCCGAAGAGCGGCTGGGACGCGGCGCCGTACCGACGATGAGTTTGTCCAACAACGCCTTGCTCACGGGCGCAGGCCAAGGCATGGTTCGCTTTGGGGTGATTCAACGCGAGGCCATGCAGAGCTTCACACAGCAAGTGATTGCGCGCTTCAAAGTGGCCTGCGGTGGGCCCCGCGCCTTGGCCAGCAGTTTGTCGGGCGGCAATCTTCAAAAATTCATTGTGGGCCGTGAGGTGATGCTGGCCCCCAAGGTCATGGTCATCTCGCAACCCACCTGGGGGGTCGATGTCGGAGCCGCCATGCTGATTCGGCAAGCCCTGATCGAGCTGCGCAACCAAGGCGTGGCGGTATTGGTGTTGTCCGAAGAACTCGACGAGCTGTTCATGATCTGCGACCAAATTGCCGTGATTACGCAAGGCAACTTGTCAGCTCTTACGCCCACGGCGCAAACAAGCCCTGAACAGGTGGGCCTAGAAATGACGCTCAAACCGCGTTAGTAACTGCTTTGAGAATTACATTCGGATTGCCACAATAGTTTTAAGTCGATTCACTGGAGTATTCGAGAAGCCATTTGCAAACAATGTCCCATCTGCGTGAAGTACTGATTAGCCAAAGACGTGGGAAGAATGCAGCGTCTACGCTTATCGGCTCCTTGATTTTGGAAAGTGATCAAGCCCTTCTCGGCTAATTTGACAAGGTGACGTTGGTAAGTTTTAGGGGAGGCTTGTGCGGAGGCTTCCATCGCCTGACAAATCGTCAACCCCGGACTCAAATTCCATTGCACCGCCAACTGGTTGAGGATTCTCTCTTCGCTAGGCTCTAACCTGGGAAACAGTGGCATGGCTTGTGTGCTTTGGACCAAATCAAGGAACTTGGTGTAAGCCAAAGGAAATTGATTGAAAGAATTCATAGACATCTCCTGAGTGCATCGGTGTTCAGTTCAGCAATACTTGTGCCCGAATTTCACTCAAAATTGGCACTCAAAGAGTGCGGCCCCTAATTCTGGAGCAAGCCGAAATCAGATTTGATACCAAGGTCGATTCCAGTACCCTACGCATGGCAGCCCCTTAAATATCGCATAATAGCTATAATATGAGCAATTGGACGGTCACCTTACACCCCGCAGCTGAGCCGGAATTGCTGGCGCTACCAGCAGAAATGCGCGCCCGATTCCTGCACATTGCCGAGATGATGGAGGATTTTGGGCCGCAGCGAGTAGGCCTTCCACACATTCGACCGTTGGAAAGCAAGCTGTGGGAAATGCGGATTCAAGGCCGAGATGGGATTGCCCGTGCTGTTTAGCTGCCATTCAAGACCGCCGCTTATTGGTGCTGCATGTCTTCGTGAAAAAGACTCAGGCCACACCGCGAAGCGCCATTTCAACTGCACTCAAGCGATTGGAGAAACGAACATGAAAACACTCAAAACACTCAAGGCCGAACTACTGGCAGACCCTGCGACACACGCCGAATATGTCAGTGTTGCCAGAGAATTCGAAATGGCCCGTGAACTGATTGCCGCCCGAAGTCGTGCTGGCTTGACACAAGGTGAAGTTGCCGAACGTATGGGAACCACTCAAAGCGTGGTTGCGCGCTTGGAGTCTGGCAGGCGTGCGCCTTCCATGCGAACGGTTCAGCGGTATGCACAGGCCGTTGGCGCGCGTGCCGTTGTGCATCTAGAGGTTGCTTAAAAGGAAACTCCTAAATATTTAGGGGAACTAACCTTCCCCACCAATAGCCAGTCCCTGCTGGACTGCTGGTACTCCAAAACAGGGTTGCACCAACGGAGTACCGAAGATGACGCAGTTGTTTAATTCCAAGCTCATCGGTAGAGAATTTTCTACCCATTTTTTTCATGTGGGCGACCTACTGGAATGGTGTCACGGATCGCCGTAATGGATCCACTTTGTGATCGGCGTATTGGTGCCACCTAATGATCGCCATATTGTTTACATCAATTTCAGCTTCTGCTTTGTCGCGTTAGGAGCCGTTCGGGTGCATTTGGGAATTGAGTTAATTTCTCCAAAGCTGTCACTCCCAGAAAACATCCAATTTGGGAGGTGAATGAATGCCAAACCATGAATACCCACCCCGTTTAAACAGGATTCGGGCCCCCGTATCC
>CANGDZ010000038.1 GCA_947452785.1 Comamonadaceae bacterium
GGCGAACCTGGCAGATGACCGCGAAGTCCACAGGATCAGCGATGAAAGAGGCTTTAGCGAAGCCGTAATTTTCAAAGTCGATAAAGACATTGGACGACACAAAGCGCTCAGGCCATGTGATGCCCTCAAACGTCAGGCCCAGAGATTTACGCACGGCACTGCGCGCGCCGTCTGCCCCAATCAGCCAAGCCCCAGAAATGGTTTGCTCACCGTGCGGTGTTTGGAGTTTGACCTGAACATGGTCGCTGGTTTGGCTCACCTGCTCGACACGTGAATTCCATAAAACCTCAACCCCCGGACATCGCATCAAATGCCTCATGACGATTTCAGCCAGCACATGCTGACCCAAATGCAGGTTATAGGGGTAAGCTGTTTTCCCTTCCACAACAGACATATCCAACGCAGCCAGAATCTCGCCGTCGAAGGTACGCCATTGGTAGTCTTGTTTGATGACGCCGACAGATTTCATGTCCTGCAGCACCCCCAGCCGGTCAAGAGCTTCAACTGTGGGCGGATGGTAGACCACGGCGCGAGGGTCACTGGCTATTTCGGCTTCAGCTTCAATGACCGTGACTGGAATACCATTTCTTGCCAGTTTGAGGGCAACAACCAGGCCCACTGGGCCGCCACCAACAACAAGAACGCTATCTTTTCCTTGCTCCACTTTTGCTCCTAATATGTACTTTGCAGTCGATGAATAACCATCGCTTCCACATGCTGGTATCAATTCGAGGCGAGTATCACATAAAAAATTACGGTAACGTAAAAATAAAACACAGTTCCACTTTTCTGTTGAATTTATATAGTCCAGATTTTGTGCGGCTTTAAACCTAAGTATTAGAAGTTACATTGGGCCGATCTAGTCTGCAGGCTCCAATCACTTCTTATGCATTGACCTGAGTGAAGAGGGTGTCCCGAATTTTGTTTAAATGGGCCGAGTATTAAATCGTTGGCGTCCTTGCTCCAAATTAGTTGATCACAGGGTGTGACCGCTTTGGCGCAGCCGACCCGATTTTCCAATGCGCCTTGAAGGACTGCAAACGCGACATTTGAGTCACTGAAGCCCAAAAGTCAAACAGCCGCTTCAGATCGAAATCAGCAATTCAACTTTGGCTGATGTATGTCCGATTAAAGCGTGAAGTCACCTAAGACAGTACTTCAAACAAACTCAGAAAACACGGGGGTGCTGGTTCAATGTTGATGACTTCAAAGAGCTGCCGTGCTGGCAAAAGAGTCAACATTGAAATCAATCCTGACCGCCAACCCAGTAATTGTGCGGCTTGCAGGATGACAGACCGAATAGAATTCCCACCGTGGGAATACTATTTGCTAAAAATAAGCAAAAAGCCCGGCTATACCGGGCTAAGTGCTTGATTCATATGGGGTGGCTGATGGGGCTCGAACCCACGACAACAGGAATCACAATCCTTACTTTTATATATTCCCTCGTGTTGATAGGTGTAGTATAATCGTTATAAATCAATAATTTACGGAATACCAACTATCCACACAACCAGTTACCGTGTTGATTGAAATTGAGTCATATTCGCTGAATTAGCCTACAGATTGCCTACAGATTTATGAGCTTTTTACCAATGAAGCGAAATGAAATCTGCCTACAGATTGGGGGTAATCCATGAAACCGCAAGAAAACCGCGTAAACCTGACTGCTGGCCGGGTGGACGCCTTCGCCTGCCCACCTGATAAATCCCAAGCGTTTCTATGGGACACAGACACCCCAACGCTGGCGCTACGCGCTACTCCAACAGGCCGCAAGACCTACATATTTGAAGCGCGGCTGAATGGCTCGACCATCCGGATCAATATTGGCACGCTGGCAGATTGGCCGATTAAACAGGCGCGGCTAAAGGCCCAAGGCTTGAAGATGCTGGTAGACGGAGGGACTGACCCGCGTGAGGTTGAACGTGACAGACAAGCAGCCTTCGTTGAAAAGAAGACCGCCGCCACTGCCAAGCTGGAAGCCGCCAAAGTTGCCGCCTTAACCGTGGGCGAAGTCTGGGCCGCTTATATTGAACAGCGCCGCCCGCATTGGGGTGACTTGCACTTACGCGACCATATCGACAAAGCCAAGGCCGGGGGCTTACCTTCTGGCCGCCGTGGTGGTGGCAAGCAATTAACCAAGCCGGGGCCGCTGGCTGCACTTATGCCGCTGGCACTGAAAGACCTTGACCAACCCACGATTGAAGGATGGGCCGCCAAAGAAGGCTTAACCCGCCCAAGTTCTGCCCGCCTTGCGTGGCGATTGCTAACCGTGTTTCTGACGTGGTGCGCCGAACAACCTCAATATGCCGCCCTGCTGCCGACAAAGAACCCGGCCAAGACAAAGAAGGCACGCGAGGCACTGGGCAAGGCTGGCACTAAATCGGACGTGTTGCAGCGCGAACAGTTGGCCGTATGGTTTGCCGCCGTCCAACAGATACCAAACCCGGTTATTGCCGCCTGCCTACAAATGATGCTGCTGACTGGCGCAAGGCCGGGTGAAGTGCTGGCGCTGAAATGGGAAGACATAAACACCCGTTGGAAGGGAATTCAAATCCGCGACAAGGTGGAAGGCACGCGCGAAATCCCGGCATCGCCCTACATGCTGCACTTACTGGCCGCCCTGCCCCGCCGCAATGAATGGGTGTTTCCAAGCGCCACAAGTGCGACCGGCTGCCTGACCGAGCCCAACAACCCGCACACCCGTGCCTGCAAAGCTGCCGGGCTGGACGGGCTTACCTTGCATGGCTTGCGCCGTTCTTTCTCAAGCTTGACCGAGTGGCTTGAAGTACCTGCCGGGGTAGTGGCACAGATACAAGGACACAAGCCAAGCGCGACGGCTGAAAAGCATTACAAGGTGCGACCGCTGGAACTGCTGCGCGTCCACCATGAAAAGATTGAAGTGTGGATTCTGGAGCATGCCGGTATCGAGTTTGACGCCAAGGCCACCCCGGGCAAGTTGCACGTAGTTGCATGACGGTACGATATAAGATACCATCATGGAATTACGCATCTACACCGATACGCTGAACAGACAACCGTTGACGCAGTGGCTTGGAGAATTGAAAGACATTCGGGCACGGGCACAGATACGGGCAAGGCTAGCGCGTGTTGAGGCGGGTAACCTTGGAGACTGCAAGCCCCTGCGCGATGGTGTCCAAGAGTTGCGGATTGACTATGGGCCGGGTTACCGCGTGTACCTGAGCAGGCAAGGCCCGGTCATGGTGTTGCTGCTTTGTGGAAGTGACAAAAGCGACCAAACTCGCGCCATCAATCAGGCCATTGATTATTTAAATGACTGGAAGCAAAGGGGGAAACCATGAACGCACCGCGTGACGCGAACTATGACGACTACATGGGCGAAGCCCTGAAAGATCCCGCCGAGGCTGCTGCCTACATTGAGGCCGTGATGGAACTTGACGACCCAGCTTCGCTACTGGTGGCGCTGCGACACGTTGCCAAAGCCCACGGCATGGCAGAGGTGGCACGCCGCGCCGATGTGGGTGACAAGACGCTGTTCAAAGCCCTAAGTGCTGATGGCAACCCGACGCTTTCCACGGTTCATAAAGTATTGCACGCAGTCGGTTTGCGCCTGAGTGTTGTGCCTGAGCACGCATAACAGCTTTATTCCTGTCAAATCCGCGTTTAATTGCAGACGGCATCGAGGGGTTCCCCCTGAATGGTCTGCTGGCGATTCACATCGAAAAGATTGAAGCGTGGATTTTGGAACAGACGGGTGTCAGATTCGATGCTACCCAGTCAGCAAGCCGCATGCAGTGGCCGCTTAGATTACACAGGAGTCACGTCATGAAAATTGAAAAGTTCTATCTCTGGTCTGACCTACCGGCGGACATAGCCGTAGCGCAAGGCATGAAACCAGATTCAGTATTCAATGATTTAGACGCGATTGAAGATAAGGATAGCGATGAGTGGTGGCTGGAGTCACAAAAGTTGGAATCCATTGCAAAAACCAAGTTAGCAGAAAAACTTTGGCTCGATATTTACAATGGGGAACTGCCCGTACGGAAAGCGAACGGCGATCCATTAGGCGGGGATTCAAAAAAATTTCACGTCATGGGCTTGGACGCTCCACACTTAACCCGTGATGAAGGAAATACATGGCTCAAAGTTAACCGCTACCAGCAGACATGGAACCCCACAAAGCAGCATTCAGCGAGTGTTGCCGCAAAACCATGGCTTGTTTCAGATCCGAAAGACCCTAACCCTAAGCAGCCTTGGTACACACCTGCTCGTTATTTTGCGCGTCAACTGATCAAAGACGATCCAACTCTACGGCAAAAGTCCTTGAAGCTGGCCGATAAGGTGTCCAAGTCACTCGACAACGTAGCCATCTACAAACGAGGTGGTGTCAAGCCTTTAGCTGCGGACACGATACTTAAAGCATTTGCAAACGTGAAGCTGGGTTAAAAACTTTCAAACTTTCAGCGAAAGTTTTAACGTAAATCGTACTAGGAGCCAGCAGCAATGCGGGTTTAACCAAACTCTCGTAGTCGCTTGCAAGCTTTAAACGCACGCCAAAAATTGTGAACCTCAACAGCGCGAAATGCGCAGAAAGGTTCACCAATGGAATCCAGTACCAACCTAAGCATCCAAACGATGCGCGAGGCTGCCGCCCCGCAAAAGTTCACGGCGCAATACTTGCCGCTGGAACTAGTCAACAAACCCAACCTCACGACTGCGGAGTGTGCCTTTTACCTGAACCGCCGCCCACAGACTTTGCGGGGCTGGGCTTGCCTTGAGAATGGTCCGCTGCGCCCTGCGCGCATCGGTGGTCTTTTAGCCTGGAGCACTGCGACCGTTAAGGCGCTGGCCGGTATTGGATCCGGCGAGAAAGGGGCAACCAAATGAAGCCCTCATATATTCCACGGTACGGTCAAGCTTGCTGCCCTAATTGCAAGTCAGAATTTGACCTTGCAGCAGCCAAGCCAACTTTTCTTGAAAAAGCGCCGCACAACGACGTTATCGTTTACATCATGTGCCCTGAATGTCATGCCGCATATCAAGCGGGCGATGGTTTAGCTCGCAAGTCGATGTCCGACAAGTGCTTTATCAACTTCAAGCTCAACGGTATAGATTCAGACCGCGCTGTCTACCCGTGGGCGATCACAACAATGCTCACTATGGAAATCAACAACTTCGAACCAGTAGCGGCAATTGAAAACGGACATGGTATGTCCTGTGAGCTGTATTTCGGAATCTGCTCTGGTACGCATAACCTTGTTGTTTTGCCGGGTGGTGTGCGCATCGTTACTGTCAAGCTGACAACTTCGGAGGTCATATGACCCATCTTGATTTAGTTCAGAGCGGCCTTGCGCTGGTGCCCGTGCCCCACATGCAGAAAGGTCCTTCGACCGTAGGCTGGAACCTGCGAGAGAACGTCATCACTACGCCACAGGCGGCGCTGCGGCTGGCTGGGAAAAACATCGGACTTGCCCACGCGTTTTGCACACCGACGCCGACATGTGCCATCGACCTTGACAACTACAAGGAATCAAAAAAGTGGCTGGCCCAAGAAGGCATCGACCTCGGTCTGCTGCTTCAAAGCCCCGATGCGGCGGTAATTTGGTCGGGCAAACAAAACAGCCTCAAGCTGCTTTATCGGCTTCCAAAGGAAGTTGGTGCTCCAGTGTCAATTCAGCTGCATGGACCTGACGGGACGATGATGTTGGAGTTCCGCTGCGCAGCCAAGAACGGTACAACATTGCAAGACCTGCTGCCACCCAGCGTTCATCCGACGGGCAGCCAATACCAGTGGCTTGGCAGCGGATCGCCACTCAGCATCCCCGACATACCCAGCAGTTTGCTAAAAATCTGGCTCAACATAAAGTCAGACAAGCGAACTTGTAAGCGGCCAACCCGGCAAAGCAGTGGCCCATGTACGAAGTCGGCGACGTTGAGCCTGACCACGCCACGCCCTGAGACGCCAAGGGAGGTCGCTATCGTTAAGCAATTGCTCAGACATATCAGTGCTGACTGTGGGCGGGATACTTGGCGTGACATTGTGTGGGCGATTCTCAGCACAGGCTGGGCGTGCGCGGTTGATCTTGCCAAGGCATGGAGTGAGTCAGCTCCAACACGTTACGAAGACGCTGCATTCTGGACGCTGGTGCAGACATTCGACCCAGCGCACGTCGAAGGACCCTCTCTGGGCACCGTGTACTTCCACGCACGTAAAGGAGGCTGGATTGGCTAACCCCACTTACCCCAATACGCCAACAACAGCCCTGCAACACTTGCAGGATCGGTTCGCAATCATCGACCTGTCAGGCGAAATCCGCGTGGTTGATAGGAATCAAATCGCCAGCGCCCTATCTGGAGCCCATAAAGGCGAAGTCTCGTTCTACAAAAAGGCTGATGCCGAACTACTGATGAAGCGCTCACTTGAACGCTTGCCCGTGGCAAGTAAGCCAAATGATGTGATCAGGGATTTTTGGGTCTCACCCAATACCCTGCAATACGAAGCAACCGCATTCAGCCCGCTTAAAACACCGCCAACGACTCTGAACTTTTGGGTCGGACCTACCGTCCAGCCAGCTCCCGGCTGCTGGGTTCTGCTGCGGGATTACTTGCGGGACGTGATCTGCGGCGGGAATAGTGACGCGTACGACTACCTTATTCAGTACATGGCCCACATGATCCAGAGGCCAGAAGAAAAGCCGGGCGTCATGATCGTTCTTCTGGGCGGGCAAGGCACTGGCAAGGGTGTTTACTTCAGCCTCCTTCGCGCTATTTGGCGTATAACAACGCTGCAAGTTTCTGATGTTGACCAAGTGATCGGCAAGTTCAATGCCGCCTTGGAGCGAAACTTCGTCGTCTGCATGGATGAGGCGCTCTTTTACGGCGACCGGCGTGCGATTGACAGGTTGAAATCTACTGTGACCGAACAGTGCATCCAGATCGAGCAGAAGTACCAGCCATCAAGGAGCATTGACTCAGTGCATCGGTTTTTTGCATCTAGCAACCACGAGCATTTCGCAAACGTCGAGCGTGATGACCGCCGCTTCTTGTTTCTGCGTTTATCGACAATCCGCCAGCAGGATACTAGTTACTTCAGCGGTGTGATTGCGGCGATCAATGACCCCGGCACGCTAAATGCCTTGGCTTACTACCTCCAGCGCAAAGACATCAGCGGATTCAACGTCCGGGTCAAGCCCAAAACCGACGAGCAAATGACTCAAAAGTTACGGTCCCTTCAAGGGTTTGAACGTTTTTGGTACGAGGTCCTTACGTCGGCAGATTTGGCTGGTGGTAGTTGTGGTTCGGATACTTGGACGGCTGACGTTTTTGTATCCACTAGCAGCTTGTTGAGCTCTTACCGGGACTTCGACAAGAACGCGCAACGTCACCACACCGTACAAGAAGCGCAAGTAGCTAACACTATTCGCCGTATTTGCCCATCGGCAAAGCGAGGGCGTGAAACTGTTGGCCCCCAAAGCCTCCACGCGCAACAGCAGAGACGGGGTTTCCGCTTCCCTGCAATCAAAATAGCACGGGACGAGTTCTCGACTTATCTCGGGTGTGACCTTGGCTGGGAAGGAGGCGAGCTAAATGACGATCAGTGATTGCCGTCATCGGGCTTTAGCGTTGCCACCCTTGCCACCCCTGCCACGCCTTGCCACACCCCGTGGCTTCGATTTATTGAATGTGGGCGCGGGGTTACAGCCTGTTGCCACCTTTGCCACCTGTTTTGAAAAAGTATTTGAAATAGAAGAACTCAGAGAAAGTTTTTCTGTTTTGGGTGGCAAAGGCGGCAAGCCTGGCTACGCCGCGCATGGGGTCCTGCGCGCAATGCAAAAATCAGCCTCCCAAAGAGCCCCGCACTGAGTGCAGGAAGCAGTCTAAAAAGCAAGGTCATGTCCACTATCAGCACCCTTGGCGGCCGCATCAAATGCAACCAGTGTCAAGCCAAGTCGAAGAGATCCCAACAACAGTGCCGTGGGCCTGCGGTCCGAGGCAAGATCCGCTGCCGCATGCATGGTGGCTCTGGGTCTGGCCCAAAGACTGAAGCTGGTCGGCAACGCTGTGCAGACGCCAAAACCATCCATGGCTTCGACACCCGTCAAGCGAGAACTGATCGGGCACTGGGTATGCGCAGGCTGCGCGAACTTGAAGACCTTGGTTACGCTATAGGAATGATGACTGGCCCTAGAACGCCGGGAAGAAAGCCTACCTAGTTTTAGAGTGTCGCCATACCCACGGGGGAACTGGTGCCTCTTCGAGCCAGAGGCCAAGGTGCGAAGCATGGGCCGTTAGTTCAGCACTTGCGTACAATCACGTACGCTGTGATATGACATAGGGCGGCTTTTCACCGAAATAGCGGCGCGCCTTTGCCACAAAGTCGCTCCAAATTTGGACCGCTAATAATCTGAGTGACTACCGTTGCGCGTGCAAAATCTCAGCCAACCCATCATCCAGCACAGAACATTAATGGACTTTTCAAAGAATATTCAGGCCATGCGAGGTTTGGCCGCCTTGATGATTGTCGTTGGACATTGCCTTGCCATCAGTAATATTCAATTACCATTCTGGCTCGGTGGCAATCTCATTCATTACTTTGCCTACGCCGGTGTCGATATCTTTTTCGTCATCTCTGGCATTGTGGTTAGCGGCGTCGCGAAAAAAGAGGCGGATCATTCCACGAACTATTCGAGTGGTGTGACTTCATTTCATTTCATTACGAAGCGGATTTTCCGAATTTATCCAATTTATTGGATTGTTTTTTTTACTACATGCCTATTGGCACCCTATACCGGGCTAGCACTTAACGCTGCAACCAGCGGCAATGCCATTCAATCTCTTTTTCTTATCACTAACAATAACAGCATCGTTCCGCAAGCATGGACGCTCGTCTTCGAAATGTTTTTTTATGTCGTACTGTCGGTGATTATCTTTATTGGTAAAAACCGGCTTTATCACAGCATTGCGTACTGGATGGGGCTAACGCTGATAGCTTGTGTGGTGTGCAGAATTTTCGATATTGATGCATTCATTTTTACCGATGCATTAATCTTTGAATTTGGCTTCGGCTGTCTGGTTAGCTATCTTATCGCCAAAGAATTCCGACCAAAGCCACAGATTCTTCTGCTGATCGGTATGGCATTTTTTAACTTTGGCGCCTATCAAACGTCAATCCATGGATTACTATCTGCGCTACCAAGAATGCTCAGTTTTGGTGTTGGTAGCGCATTTTTTCTGTACGGGCTGCTTTGTTTGGAATTCAATGCGAAGAAGCGCTGTGCGAAACCCGCTGTTTATCTCGGTGAAATTTCTTATTCAATTTATTTATGGCACGAAATCGCGATCGGGCTTTTGCTGTATTTTTCGAGCGCTCTCGGGGACATTCGCACTGTCCACCCGTTACTATTCGTTGCCTTTGTCCTATGCGTTGTGATCGGCGTAAGCGCCATCAGTTATCAATTCATCGAACTGCCATTCATTCGTTTTGGGCATCGTTGTTTGGGTCATGTGGATCGTCAAATAGAAGCGAACTGGAAGCTGGCATATTTGAAAATCGGCGCTTTTGCAGTGTTGATTTGCGCGATCCTGATTTTTGGAATGCGCGACCTGCTATCGCATCATATGGCCAGAAAATTTTTTGCCGGAGCAAATTTACCTTCACAAACTGGTCAAATATCAGGGGCAAAGCGCGTTGCTGTTCCCGGCAAGGACCAGATTGGATTCGTGACATATGGACCTTACATTCCCTTGCCAATAGGAAGATATCAAGTTGCATTCACCTACCTAAGTTTGGCGCCGCAAAATACGGTAACCGGTAGGGCTGATATCGCAGACTCTGCTACTGGAAAGCTACTGTCTGAATTCCCATTATTTGGCACTGACGGGCACGAGAAAGAAATAGCAACGGCATTTGAGATCACGAACAATGATGGACACAGGATCGAATTCCGAAATTTTTGGAATGGGGTCTCAGAATTGCAGATAATTAGCGTCAAACTCTCAGCAAATTAATGCGCACCTGTGTTGCGACAACTGGGCATTGCCAGATTTGCCGGTGCTGGAAGTGGTTCTTAGAACGATCGCAGATGAGTCTGGAAGTGAAATCGTTTGAGCGAAATAGTATGCGTAGCTAGACCGGAGTCCCATCTTGCACAAGTGGGGGCGGGGGTACGGAGGGGTCAGCAGATTGTCGACATTGCTACGGCAACAGAAGGAAGCTGATATGTTTTTCACGCTCGGATTTTTATCTCCATGACCCGCATCACCGGCCACACCCTGATCGCAACAACCTGTTGCTGCATGTTGTACGCCACTCCCCAATATGGGTCGATGAACTTCAGTGCTTGGCTGTACTGGACTGACGGTCACAAGGAGGGCTCTCTGATGCCGGGAGGCGGTGGGCTTCGCAAATGCAAATGCGGAGAGATTTACCTTCTGAGGGAATCCATCAGACTGGAGCTCGACGCCGAACCCAGTACACCCCAGACACAGCACCTCGAAGCCGCAGACCTTCCGCATGCTGTCACCTCCCCGAACAAGGCCGTAGAACTGGCTGCACGGCGTGAGTACTGGATGGAGCTGAACCACGACTACCGTGATTTGTACCGAGCCCACAGGGATGCGGAGGAAGTGACATCACAAGCCAAGTGGGAGTCAGACTGGCATGCTGCCAACCCAGACCAACGATCAGCGTTTAAAAGGGATGCAGATTGGCTCTTGCGCCGCAAACCTGTTGGACCGCCGGCAATAGTCGACAAGCCCTTTAGCGTGCCTCCCTATCAACCCACGCAGCTTCAGCTTGAAAACATGACCCGGTTGCTGGAACTACTGCTTGAGAGGGCTCACGAGCCGTATGGCCCCGACATGCTTGAGGTCGCAGAAATTTACCGTGAACTGGGTCGCTTTGATGAAGCCAAAGAAGCCCTCAGGCAGTGCCCAGAAGATGACCGAGGCAATCCAGAAAAAGTGATGGAGCAGATGATTGACAAGGCAGTCACCGCGCCTGTGCGGTATCGCATGTAGGCTTAGAAAGCTGGCGAACGATTAATTAGAAACAGTTGATATTATTTCCAATTACAGTGCAATTGGTCATGCGGCCAGCAGGATTTCTAATTGTGAAGTTTTGAATTTGAGGCGTTGCTGGCGGCATTGGAGCCATGCCGAGTGATTGGCGGGATGCATTTGCTAGGTTTTCAGAAGCATTGGAAGATGTCCCACCCATGAGTGCAAAGCCAAATTTCATCAATGCTAAACTTTTCTGTATTTCTTTCTGTTTCTCAAACTCAGCAACTTTTGCATCGTATCTACGTTGCTCCTCCTGATATCTGTTCTGGTCAGCTTCATAGGCTAATTGCCTTTGCGCTTGCTCTTGTTTTGCAATACTAATCTTGAGGCGGCAGTCGGAATACTGGGGTGTCCCAACAGTGAAACCAAACTGATTGCACGTCTGGTGATCCGGTGTATCGTCACCCTGTGCAGATTTGACTGTTGCTTGTTGCTGTCTTGGTTGTTCTATGGCCGTCTCTTTAGCCAACGTAGCACGACGGTCAAGCTCAAGAACACACTCGCCATATGCTGGGGTACGCTTCTTGAATCCAATCTGAGAACATGTCGCTTCATAGTCCTCAAGTCCAACCGCTGATGCAGTAAAGACTAATGCCGCCAGACAAGAACCGACTACCGTGACAATTGAAGTACGCATTTTCCGAATCCTTCCGTTGAAGGTTTGAAACCTAATTCAGTGCACTTCTTCTTTGCCACATCTAGAGAAAACCTCTCTCCGACTTCATTTTTCGACATTGGAGTAGGTTCAATTAATTCGTTATTAATTCTACTATCATATTGAACGATTGGAGGCTGCCCCACTGGCAATAAAACTGGCTGAACCACAGGCAATAAAGCTGGCGGCACAAATGCCTTTTGACATGTAAAAGAGTATTCAAAATACTCCCCGACTTTTTTAGTATAAGTAATTGTGGGTTCAATCAAGCCTCGCGCAGAGCAATAGCCATTTGCTGACTGGCGTACGTTACCGCCGGTGTTAGTAGAAAAATGGCTCCTAATTACGCCCCCCGAATCCCACCCTTCATTGACACCAGTTCCGAACCAAACCTCGCCAACATTTGAAGTAGTTCCGCAGCCGCTAATTAGAAATAAAAAACCAGTAGCGAGTACTGATGACTTGATAATTTTCATTAACATATTTTCTCAGTAAGATAAAATTAATTTTGTTGAATTTATATTTAATATAAGCCTTTACTACCGCTGCAGGGTCAGTAATTACCACAGTCACATGCCCAGCAACACGAGCCGCCAATTTTACTCTTGACGCCCCAACCATCAGTAGCCGAAAATGAACGGACACTATTTTTGACGCTGCTTATTCATTTACAAATGTTGAGTCGTTTCGATCTTTATCAAGATGTAACTGGCAGTTGATTTTTTTAGCACATGGTCTGTGCAAAATCATACTCGTCTGGCGTCCAACGTTCCATCAATTTTTTCAAAATTTTTATGTAGCCCCCCGGGGTCAGAAAACGAAAAGCTATGGGGGGTGTTCGCTTGAGCAAAACACAGTGCGTAGGTCCAGCAGAACGATACGGCCCGATCTAGGGGGTGGGGATGTGGGCGGGGTCTCGCTGGGTAGGTTTTTTATGCCCATCCCCTTGGGCAAATGAAGTCTCACGCGAAGTCCAACGTTAGACACGATTTCCCAGTAATCTCAAAAGTCTGTGACGAACAGTGATTGATACCAAAGCCGGTGGTGCTCTGACACATTGGCCGGGTAGAGGTACGGTGAGTTCTGAGCAGATCGAGCAGTGACAACCGTTGTTAAGAACAAGTGGGCATCGGGCCGCATTTAAGCAAGTTGCCTACAGATTGCCTACAAGCACCCAAAAAGAAAAACGCCCTAGAAACCAAAAAAGTCGCTAGGGCGCATGGATACTGGGGTGGCTGATGGGGCTCGAACCCACGACAACAGGAATCACAATCCTGGACTCTACCAACTGAGCTACAGCCACCGTAGGGCTAAATTATAACCCAGCCCATCACGAATTTTCAGCCACGGCTTGGGTTTTGCCTGCAGCCTTGTTGGGCTTAGGAATCAAAATTTCCGCCTTCAGTTGTTGCTTCAGTTGCATCAAGTAGGCTTGCGCTTCAGCCGAAGCCCACAGCTGGGTAAATTGCTGTTGCGCTTGCTGCTCTTTTTCTTTGTTGTCGAGCTCACGGGCCAACACCTTGTTGACGCGAATCACCGCGTAGCCCTGCTCACCCAAGTCTACACCGGTCCAGGCAGGCAATATGGTGGCATTGACGCGCAAGGCCGCGTCGACGACCGCAGTGCTCAGGTTTTGCGACTGGTCGCGTGACACCGTGATGGCGTTGCCCAAATGGGCGCCCTCGGCATTGGTGCGCCAAGTGGTCAAACGCGCTTGTCCTTGCTCACGGGCCAAAGCGGCGGCACGCTCCTGCTCCAATTGCTTACGTACTTGATCTTTCACCTCGGCCAATGGACGTGTCGCCGCTGGGGTGTAGTTCACCACACGGCCAGACACCAAAGTATTGGGGGCAATTTCGATGGCTTCTGTGTTGCGGTGTTTCACCGTCGCATCTTCTGAGAACAAGGTTTGCACAAACTTGCCATTGCTCAGGGGGCCTTTTCCGTTCGCCCCTGGCGCACGGCTGATCTGCGACGCCTTTTGCAGGGTTAACTTCAAGCGTTCAGCCACCGGCTTTAAGCTGTCGGCCTGTTCGTACACGCCATTGGTGAAGTTTTCTGCCAGCTCAGCGTATTTACGCTGGGCTTGTTGCTTCTTCAGATCGGCCTCCAGTTGAGGGCGCATTTCTTCAAAGCTCTTGGTTTTGGGGGCCTTGATATCGGTAAGCATGATGATGTGGTAGCCAAACTCGGACTCGACGACATCGCTGATTTCGGATTTTTTCAGTGCAAAAGCGACATCTTCAAAAGCCTTGACCATGGCTCCGCGGGGGAAGAAGTCAAGATCACCACCTTTGCTGGCAGAGCCGGCATCTTGCGAGTTTTGCTTAGCCAACTCTGCAAACGACGATGGTTTTTTGCGCACTGCGGCCAGCAAGGTTTCGGCCTTGGCTTTGGCTTTTTCTTTGTCCGCCGCGGGCGCATCCTTGGCCGCGTTGATCAAGATATGGCTGGCACGGCGCTCTTCCTGTGTCGCCGTTTTTTGCACATTTTGTTCGTAATAGGTTTTCAGGTCGGCTTCATTCACGGTCACCGCTTGGCGCACCGCATCCAGGTCGAGCACCAGGTACTCCACATCGGCCGACTCTGCAGACTGAAAGCGCTTGCCATTGTTTTGATAGAAGGTCTTCACGTCGTCTTCAGAAACCTGCACTTTGCCCAAGAACTCATCAGGGGTGAAGCGTTGGATTTGAATATCACGACGTTGAAAATACGCATTCAAAGCCGCATTGGTTTGCGCTGTGGAGGCCAAGGCGGAATTTTGCAAACCTTGCATGACCTGGCGGGTCGACAAGTCGTTGCGCACCTGGGCCTCGAACATATCAGGCGTCATGCCCTGGCTGGCGACCAATTGGCGATAGCGTTCCATGTCCAGCTTGCCATCGGCTGTGCGCAAAGAGGCGATGGTCGGGTTTTGTTGCAGCTCGCGCGCCAAACGGGCGTCACTGGCGGTCAAATGCAGCTTTTGAGTGGCCACCACCAGCACTTGTTCTCGCACCATGCGGTCCAAGGTGGCGTAACGCGCCTCAGGTGAATCCAACAACTTGACATCGATGTTGGGCATAGATACCCGAATTCGTTCGATCTCGCGTTTATGGGCGTTGTCCCATTCGGCTTGGGTGATTTTGTTGCCGTCCACCTGGGCCACAACTGCACCTTGGTCTTTGAAGCGGCTGTAACCGTCAATGCCAAACATCACAAAAGAAGGAATGATGAGCAGGAACAAAAGTCCCATCATCATCTTGGTGTTATTGCGAACAAAATCAAACATGCGTGATCTCTCTGAGAGATAAACTCGTTGCAAAAAAAATGGCGAACACAGGGTTCGCCATTGTCGGGGTGGTGGGCGCTGACGGTCTCGAACCGCCGACCTACTCCGTGTAAAGGAGCCGCTCTACCAACTGAGCTAAGCGCCCCACCTGAAACTTGGGTCAGTTCAAAGCGTCTTTCAAAGCTTTGCCTGGACGGAACTTGGGAACTTTGGCAGACTTGATTTTAATCGCAGCGCCGGTACGGGGGTTGCGACCTGTGCGTGCTGCACGTTTGGTCACGGCGAAAGAGCCAAAACCCACCAATGACACGGTGCCGCCTTTTTTCAAAGTCGTGCGCACGCCACCAATGATGGCCTCCAATGCACGACCGGCCGCAGCTTTGGAAATATCCGCCTGTTTAGCGATGTGCTCGATCAATTCTGATTTATTCACAAAGAGCCTCTTTAAAAAAATACGAGGTCAGCGTACTGACCTGATGTTGTTATTTGGAATGAGAGCACCACGCCGCACTGCCCAAAACCACGCGTCTCCGACAAAGTGATCTCCGATTTCGATTAAATCCAGACTCTGGGAATCTGTCAATCATCGCGTAGCTGATGCGGCTTGATGCGGGTCGAATTCTAGACGCAAACTCCAAGGCCTCCATGACGAAGCTGTTATTTTTTGAAAATTCTTGTTCCAACTCGCACCCTTTGCATTCAAAGCGCAGCAGCAATGGCTTTGCCGACGTCCTGAGTGGAAGCCGTTCCTCCAATATCAGGGGTTCGCGGAGCGCCGCTTTGAGGATGCAGCACTTTCTCAATGGCCTCAAGAACCGCATCGTGCGCCTCTTTGTATCCTAAGAACTCCAGCATCATGGCACCACACCATATCTGGCCTATGGGGTTGGCAATTTGCTTGCCTGCAATATCAGGCGCTGAGCCGTGAACGGGCTCGAACAAGGACGGGAACAAGCGATCAGGATTGAGGTTGGCACTGGGCGCAATGCCAATGGTGCCCGTACAGGCGGGGCCCAGATCGCTCAAGATGTCGCCAAATAAATTGCTGGCCACCACCACGTCAAAGAAATCCGGCCGCTGCACAAAATGCGCAGTCAAGATGTCGATGTGAAACTTGTCCACGTTCACACCTGGATAATTTTTGGCCATCTCGACCACCCGCTCATCCCAGTAAGGCATGGTGATGGCAATGCCATTGGATTTGGTCGCACTGGTCAAATGCTTTTTGGGGCGTGTCTGCGCCAGCTCAAAAGCAAACTTCAGCACGCGGTCCACGCCGATGCGCGACATCACGGTTTCCTGCATCACGATCTCGCGCGCAGTACCCGGGTACATGCGGCCACCAATGCTGGAGTACTCGCCCTCGGTGTTCTCGCGCACGATGTACATGTCGATCTCGCCGGGTTGGCGCGGGCTTCCGTCACGGCGAACCACAGGGGCGATGATGCCGGGCATCAATCGCGCGGGGCGCAGGTTGATGTACTGGTCAAACTCACGGCGAAACAAGAGCAGCGAGCCCCACAAGGACACGTGGTCGGCAATTTTTTCGGGCCAGCCTACAGCGCCAAAGTAAATGGCATCGTGACCGTCAATCTGCTCTTTCCAGTCGTCGGGCAGCATCTTGCCGTGCTTTTCACAATAGTCCCAGCTCGAAAAGTCGAAGTGGTCAAAGTGCAAATCGATATTGAACTTTCGCGCTGCGGCTTCCATCACGCGCAAGCCTTCAGGCATCACTTCTTTGCCAATACCGTCGCCAGGAATCACGGCTACGCGGTGCTTTGTCATGGTCTGTCTTTCCGGAAAAAATTAGGTTTGAGCTTACCAGCTCAGATTCAAATCTTGGTCGCACGCACGACTTGACTCACGCCCAACGCGGTCAAAGCGGTGCCTGCCAGGGTCATGGCGGTAATGGGTTCGTCAAACAAAACCCAGGCCATTAAAGCGGTGGTGGGCGGCACCATGTACATCAAACTCGTGACCGAAGCGGCCGCCCCGCGCTGAATCAACATGTAAAACAAAGAACTGCCCCCGAGCGTCAAACCCAAGACCGACCAGGCCAGGGCGCCGAACATCTCAGGCACCCAGTCCACTCTTTCGACTTCGAGCAGGGCCAGCGGTAAGGTCACGCAAGCGGCCGCCAGCAATTGCACCGTGTTGGCGCTGCGCACATCACAGGGCTGGACAAAGCGTTTTTGATACAGCGTGCCGGCCGTGATGCACAGCAAGGCCATCACTGCGAAAGTGATATTTAAAAAATTAACATGATCCATCGTGCTGCCTTGGGTCAGCTTGCGCCAGACCACCATCAGCAAACCCGCCAAGCCCAGCATCAAGCCCAGCCATTGGCGCGGTGTGATGGCGCTGACGTGAACGCCCCCTTCAACAGGCGCAGACGATGCCTCCGACCGGGCGTGCATGGCAGACAACCAAATGGCAGTCAGCACCGGTTGAATGCCCACAATCAGCGCGGACAAGCCCGAGCCCATGCCAGATTTGACGGCGGCCCAGACGCCGCCCAAATAACCCGCTTGAATCAAGATGCCGGTGACCGACAAATGCAAAAACTGCTGGCGATTTTGAGGCCAAGGCACTTTGGCCCACAGGATCCAGGGCACAAAGCAGGCCATGGACAGCAGGTAGCGCATCAGCAAGAAAGTAAAGGGCGAGGAATGCGGCATGCCAAAACGCGCCACGATGAAGCCGGTACTCCAAATGAGCACAAACACCGCGGGCATGACGCGCACCCAAGCGCTGCGATCGTCGGAACTGCTCATTTCACGCGAGCACGAATTTCCGGCAGGGCTTTTTGCATGTAATAGACCATTGACCAAATGGTCAACACCGCCGCGGCCCAGATCAAGACTTCGCCCCATTGCCGGGTATCGATCCAATTGAACAGCATGCCATCAAACAACAAGAACGGAATTGCGACCATTTGCACGGTGGTTTTGAGTTTTCCTGCCATATGGACCGCCACGCTCTTGCTGGCGCCCAACTGGGCCATCCATTCCCGTAAAGCCGAAATCGCGATCTCGCGGCCAATGATGACCAGCGCCACCAGCACGTGCACACGGTGCATGTCCACCAACATCAAAAGGGCGGCACAGACTAAAAACTTGTCCGCCACCGGATCTAAAAAGGCACCAAAGGCCGAAGTCTGGTTCAGTTTGCGGGCCAAATAGCCGTCCAGCCAGTCGGTGATGGCAAACACCACAAACATGCTGGTCGCCACCAGGTTGCGGGTTTCTTGGGCAATCGGCAGGTAATACACGGCCACAATCAGGGGAATGGCGACAATGCGCGCCAAGGTCATGAGGGTGGGGATGGTGTAAAACATGGGTTGCTCATTGTGGCACGGCCAAGAGGCCAGCTTGGCGGCTCAGTGCAAAGCGTTGTAAATACTTTCAGCCAAATCGCGCGAAATGCCTTCAACCGACATCAAGTCTTCGACACTGGCGCTTTCCACACCCCGCACGCCACCAAAACGCTGCAGCAAGCGGGCGCGTTTTTTGGGGCCCACCCCGGCAATTTCTTCAATGCTGCTGCCGCCCATGCGCACCCGAGCCCGCTGAGCGCGCATGCCGGTGATGGCAAAGCGGTGCGCCTCATCGCGCACTTGGGCCACCAGCATCAAGGCGGCAGAGTCTTTGCCCAAATAGACCTTTTCACGGCCATCGGCAAACACCAATTCTTCCAGGCCCACTTTGCGGCCCTCGCCTTTTTCAACGCCCACAATCAAAGCCAAGTCCAGCCCCAGGGCTTGAAACACCTCACGCGCCATCGAGACTTGGCCTTTGCCGCCATCGATCAGCACCACGTCCGGCATGCGCGCGCTCGGTTCACCAGCACCTTCACCGACTCGGATAGCCTCGGCCAATTTGCCGTAACGCCGTTGCAGCACTTGGCGCATGGCCGCGTAATCGTCGCCCGGCGTGATGCCGTCAATCTTGTAGCGCCGGTACTCGCTGTTTTGCATTTTGTGGTTTTGAAACACTACGCAAGAACCCTGCGTGGCCTCGCCCGCCGTGTGCGAAATGTCAAAGCACTCCATGCGCAGGGCGTCAATATCGTCGGGTGCGAGATCGAGCGCCTCGACCAATGCGCGTGTGCGCGCTTGTTGCGAGCCCTCCTCGGCCAACAAACGGGCGAGTTGAATGGCTGCGTTCTTCTCGGCCATTTCCAACCAAACGCGGCGCTGCTCACGCGGGTTGTGCACCGCCGAGACCTTGATGCCGCTTTGCAAAGACACCGCCTCGATCAAATGCTTGTTCACTGCTTCGCTGGTGATCAAGGCCGGGGGCACCGGCACACCCAGGTAATGCTGCGCAATGAAGGCCTCCAGCACCTGGATTTCCACGACTTTGGCGCGGTCCACTTCTTCGGCTTGCTCTCCCTCTTCTTGCAGCAAGGTTGCAATCGCATGGGCATCGTCCACATGCGATGGGAAATAAGGCCGATCCCCCAAATGCCGCCCACCGCGCACCATGGCCAGGTTCACGCAGGCCCGTCCTCCCTGCACCTTCACAGCCAGAATGTCGACATCGGTATCGGTCGCCGTGTCCACCGATTGCTGGTGCAGCACGCGCGACAAAGCCGTCATTTGATTGCGCGCTTCGGCGGCCTGTTCAAACTCCAGCCGGTCGGCGTGCGCCATCATGCGCGCCTCCAACTCTTTGAGCACCACCTGGGTCTCGCCGCGCAAGAACTTCTCGGCATTGCGCACATCTTGGGCATAGTTCTCGGGCGTGATCATGTTCACGCAAGGCCCCGAGCAGCGTTTGATTTGGTACAACAGGCAAGGCCGCGAGCGATTGGCAAACACTGTGTCTTCACAGGTGCGCAAGCGAAACACTTTTTGCAGCAACTGAATCGACTCTTTCACCGCCCAAGCGCTGGGGAAAGGCCCAAAGTAATGGTGTTTTTTTTCCACCGCCCCGCGGTAATACGCGATGCGCGAGAACAGCAAGGGCGAGACGCCGGTTTCGGCTTTGCTGGTTTTGGACAACGCCGCTGGCGATACCGTCCCGGTCATCTTCAAATATGGGTAGCTTTTGTCGTCCCGAAACAAGATGTTGAACTTGGGGTTCAAAGTCTTGATCAGGTTGTTTTCCAGCAGCAGCGCCTCGGCTTCGGAGCGCACCACCGTGGTCTCCATGCGCACGATCTTGCTGACCATGTGGCCAATGCGCGTGCCGCCATGGTCTCTTTGGAAATAGCTGGAAACTCGCCGCTTGAGGTTCAGCGCCTTGCCCACGTAAAGCAATTGATCTTGCGCATCAAAATAGCGGTAAACCCCCGGCAAAGCCGGGAGCGCGGCCACCTGGGCCAGCAAAGATTCGTCGTGTACCGCTGTCATGGCGCGTATTGTCACCTTGAAACACGCCCTGGACCTGGGGCACTGCGACAATCCCCCACCATGAACACGCGTCGCCACTGGGATCTTTTTTGCACCGTCATCGACAATCACGGCGACCTGGGCGTGTGCTGGCGGCTGGCCAGGCAACTGGCGCAGGCCGGGCAATCGGTGCGTCTGTGGGTGGACGACGCCTCGGCGCTGGCCTGGATGGCGCCGGACGCGCTGCGCAACAGCCTGCAGGACATCCAGGTTCTGCCCTGGGCCGAAGCCAGCGAGCCTGAGTTGCTGGCCCGCCTGCCTGCCGCAGACATTTGGATCGAAGCCTTTGGCTGCACTGTGCCCGAAGCCTTTGTGACCCACGCCGCCGCAACGCGTAAGCAACAACCGGCCTGGATCAACCTCGAATACCTGAGCGCCGAAAGCTGGGTGCCGCGCATGCACGGCCTGCCCTCACCGGTGATGAGCGGCCCGGCCAAAGGCTGGACCAAACACTTTTTCTACCCGGGCTTCACACCGGACACGGGGGGTCTGCTGCGCGAGGCCAACCTAATGTCTCGGCAACAAAGCTTTGACCGCGCAGCCTGGCGCCAACGACACGCTCCAGGCCCAGCCCCGGGAGCCCTGCTGATCAGCCTGTTTTGCTACGAACCCACCGTCCTGCCCCATTTGCTAACGCAACTGGCAGGCACGCCGCATCACCTGCTCGTCACCCCCGGCCGACCTTTGGCGGCTGTGCAACAGGTCTTGAGTCAACTGCCAGTGGAGACAATGAGTCCCCTATGGAGCGCCCTGCCCTATACCGATCAAGATGGCTTTGACGAGATGCTGTGGTCGTGCGATCTGAATTTTGTTCGTGGCGAAGATTCACTGGTGCGCGCCCTGTGGGCAGGCCAGCCCTTTGTCTGGCACATCTACCCGCAAGAAGACAACGCCCACCACGCCAAGCTCGAAGCCTTTCTGGATTGGCTAAAAGCGCCGCAGAGCCTGCGGGAGTTTCACCGGGTGTGGAATGGGATTGAAGATGCTGCCTTGCCTTCGCTCCATGAAGCCACGCTGAACGAGTGGGGTGATTGTGTGATGTCAGCGAGTCAGCGGTTGCTGGCTCAGGACGATTTACTCAGCCAGTTGATCACTCATAGTGCGACCACATACGCAGCACCTTGACCGTGTTTTGTTCTGACAAAACTTCATAAACCAAACGGTGCTGGATGTTAATTCGACGTGAATAGGCTCCAGATAAATCTCCCACCAACTTTTCATAAGGCGGAGGATTTTGGAAAGGATTGACTTGAATCAGAGCCAGAAGCTCCTGGGTTTTGGCTTTGAGCCCAGCCGATGACAGTTTGGGCGCATCTTTTTGGGCGTGCCTGCTAAAAACCAGTTGCCAGCTCACCAATCGAGCTCCTTGGTGCATGAATCAATGGGCTCGGCCATACCTTCCTTGATGGATTCGCGCATACCCGGTACCGCGAGCAAGTAAAGAGTTTCCTGGATGGCCTGCCAATCCTGCGCAGACAGCAGGACCGCGTCATGACGCTTGCCCGTGATGGCAATAGGCTGGTGTGACTCCGCCGCCTGATCCATCAGCCTGTAGAGATTAGCTCGGGCATCGCTCGCTGAAAGTGTTTGCATCTTGAATTCCTTCCTGTTTATCGTACGTAAAACAGTACGTTATGTCAACAAACTAAGGAAACAAACTAAGGACGCAACTCACGCTCCCAGATAATCAACCGATGTCTATCCTCAGCACCCTCTTCCCCTTCGGCTGGCAGCACTATCTGCTGGGCGGCTTGTGTATTGGCACTGGCGTGGCGCTGCTTTACTTATTTAACGGCTGGATCGGCGGCATGAGCACGGTGTTTTCCAGCTCGTGGTCGTACCTTTTTAAAAACCCGTTTTTCCAGCAAGATCGGTTTCTAAACTCTCGCCAATGGCGGGTAATTTATGCCTTGGGCGTGGTGCTGGGTGCAGGGGCCTGGCGTTTTGCGTTGGCCGGTGGTGAGGCGCAACACACCAATGTGCCAGTCTGGCAGTTACTGTTGGGTGGTTTTTTAGTGGGCTACGGCGCACGCCTGGGCAATGGCTGTACTTCGGGTCACGGTATTTGCGGGTTGGGTGCTTTGCAACTGCCGTCGCTGGGCGCGGTGCTGACCTTCATGGCGACTGCATTTTTGACCGCCAACCTAATGGCTAGGGGCCTTGCATGAACACACAAAACTTGAACCCGCACACCCTCACTCGACCCAAAGCGCTGATGACCTTGCTTGCCGGTGCGCTGTTTGGCTTTGGCCTGTCACTCGCCACCATGGTCCAGCCCGAAGTGGTCATCGGCTTTTTGCTGTTCAAGGACTGGGGCCTGATGCTGGTCATGGGTGGTGCTGCGGGCCTGGCGATGTTGGCCTACAAAGGCTTTCCACGTTGGCTGGCCCGCCCGCTGCTGGGCGGCCAGTTCTTGACTCAGCCCGCCCGCTGGAACCGTCAGACCGTGATTGGTTCGGCGATTTTTGGCATCGGCTGGGGCCTCTCGGGAGTCTGCCCCGGCCCGGCAATAGCCGCTTTGGGTACGGGCAACACCGACATCCTGTGGGCTTTGAGCGGGATCGTGCTGGGCGGTCTGGTTCATGGTCTGACGACGCAGGATTAAGCCGCCTGGTAAGCCCTGAGGGACAAACCGCCCTCACAGGTTAGAATAGTGGGCTTGGCTCAAGGCCACTTCTCTTCATTTCAGATTCAAATCCTATGAAAACCGCTCAAGAAATCCGCGTCGGCAACGTCATCATGCACGGCAAAGACCCTATGGTCGTGCTGCGCACCGAATACCAACGTGGCGGCCGTGGCTCGTCAACCGTGCGCATGAAGCTGAAAAGCCTGATCGCCAACTTCGGTACCGAAGTGGTGTTTCGCGCTGACGACAAAATGGACCAAGTCATTCTGGACAAGAAAGACTGCACCTACACCTATTTTGCTGACCCGATGTATGTCTGTATGGACGCCGACTTCAACCAGTACGAAGTCGAAGCCACCAACATGGGCGACGCCCTGAACTACCTCGAAGACGGCATGGAACTCGAAGTCGTGTTCTACAACGAAAAAGCCATCTCGGTCGAATTGCCTACCAGCGTGGTGCGCGAGATCACTTGGACCGAGCCAGCTGTCAAAGGCGACACCTCAGGCAAAGTCTTGAAGCCCGCCAAAATCGCCACCGGTCTGGAAGTGCCTGTGCCTTTGTTTGTGGCCCAAGGCGACAAGATCGAAATCGACACCCGCACCGGCGAATACCGCAAGCGCGTCTGATCGTTTCACGATCTTGACAAGAGGCTCCTGAGGGAGCCTTTTTGTTTGATACTCACCTGTCATGCAAGGCGCAGTTTCACGCCGGCCAATTTGATCCACAATCAAAGCATGCAATCCACCCAAGACATCAAAGACTCCCCCCTGGCCGACGCCTGGGCCGAGCTCCAAGCACATGCAGCGGCCGGCGAGCCACTGGAGCCCAATGCCTATCGCCTGGCTTTCGCCGATCCTGAATTTTTGCTGCGACGCGAGGCTCGGGGCATCCGCTTTCAGTTGGAAATGCTCAAGCCCGATCTAGACCAAACCGCAGCAGGTGTCGAGCACACCATCGTGGTGTTTGGCAGCGCCCGTTTCCCCTCTTTGGAAAGAGCCCAAGCCGAAATGGCCCTGGCGCTAGCCAGCCAAGACCCGCAAGCTTTGAAAAAGGCCCAACAAGGCCTGCGCGGCGCGGGGTACTACGAGCAAGCCCGCGCCTTTGCTCGCCATGCCTCTGAAGCCTGCAAAGCCATGCCCCCGGCAGAGCGTTTGTACATATGCACTGGTGGCGGCCCCGGCATCATGGAGGCCGCCAACCGCGGCGCGCATGACGTGGGCGCGCCTTCCGTCGCGTTGAACATTGCCCTGCCCCATGAGCAGGTGGCCAACCCTTACGTCACGCCGCATCTGAGTTTCAAGTTCCATTACTTTGCGCTGCGCAAAATGCATTTCATGATGCGCGCCAAAGCCTTGCTGGCTTTTCCCGGCGGCTTTGGTACGCTGGACGAATTGTTTGAAATCCTGACCCTGGTGCAAACACGCAAAGCCAAACCGGTTCCTATCTTGCTGTTCGGCACCGAGTACTGGACGCGGCTGGTAAATTTCCAGGCCCTGGTGGACGAGGGCACGATACAGCAAGAGGATTTGGAACTGTTCCACTACGTGAACGATGCCGAGCAAGCCTGGGCGGTGATTCGGGACTTCTATCAACTCGGCGGCTGATCACAAGGGCACAGGTTGATGGCCTAAGGCGTTGCGGGCGATGAGCTCAGTGAGCGCCGGGCTTGGGGCGCAGGTACCAGGCCGTACGCGAACCAGCACCCACCACCAAGCCCACGACCCAAAAAACAGGACCAATGCCTGCCAGGGCGCCTGCCGCGCCAAAAAGCATGGGCATCAACACGCTGGAGGCGTTCACCGACATCAGGCGCAGCCCCACCGCTTCTCCCTGTCGGTGCACCGGTGTGATTTGGTGCAAGGTGCTCATGATCATGGGCTGCACCACGCCCAGGGTGAAGCCCAGCATAATCGAGCAGACCCCCATGCTCCAGGGCGATTGGGTGAAGGGATAAATCAGAAAAATCAAGGCCGTGACCGCCATGGCCAAAGTCAAGATGCGGTATTCCTCCAAGTGTCGGACCACCAAGGGCAAGGCCACCCGAACCAAGGCGGCAGCCACCGCAAACGCTCCCAAAATAAAACCGATCACCGAAGCGCTGAGACCCCGCTCATGACCCAAGATG
Source organism: Comamonadaceae bacterium (assembly GCA_947452785.1). Lineage (GTDB taxonomy): Bacteria > Pseudomonadota > Gammaproteobacteria > Burkholderiales > Burkholderiaceae_C > Limnohabitans_A. The sequence continues at coordinate 25,119 of CANGDZ010000038.1, forward strand.
GGCACGACAAAGGTATGCACATCCCAGCAAGACGAGAGCATCCAGTTGACCAGCAGCAGGCGTTGCATCAGCGGCTCGCGCAGCAGGTCAAACGCGCCATGCCGGCCGGCATCAGGGTGCGGTATTTCCAGCGGCAACTCCTGCACCTTGCGAATGCACAGCCATGTCGCCAACGGTAGCAAGCACATCAAGGCAAAGGCTGCGCGAAACCCGGTGGTGTCGGCCGCCACGCTGCCCGCATGGTCAATGAACAAGCCCGCGGCCATGGGGCCCATGAAGTTAGATATCGCCGGCCCGATCGACAACCAACTGAAGGCCTCTTTCAACTGTGCAGGATCGCGCACTGAGCGACCCACATGGCGTTGCAAGGCAATCACGGCCAAGCCCGTGGCCCCTCCGGTCATCAAAGCGCTTACGCACAACATCGGGAAACTCGGCCACAACGCGGCCAAGCCGGCGCCGACAAAGGCAATCGCAATGCTGATTCGCATCGGTTTTTTCAGACCATGGCGATCAGTGTAGCGCCCTGACGGAATCGCCATAAAGACCTGCGTCAAGGCGAATAACGCCAGCAACACGCCGACCGACCAGGCGCTATGGCCATCGCGCAGCGCCAAGAGTGGCGTGGCCATGCGCATGCCGGTCATGCACGCGTGCAAAAATATTTGCCCCGTGATCAGGCGCAGCAGATTGGACTTCATCCCTCGCGTTCGGAAGCGTCCAGCGCCGCATCCACCGCAGAGGTGGACAGCAAGGCCCCGGCTTGGGCTTCAGGCAGAGCGTCCACGGTGCGCAGCGCACGGTGCATCACGTTGCTGCGGGTTTGCGCCCTGTCCAGCGTGTTGAGAACGGTTTGGGTTTGCTCTTTGACTTTGGCCAGCACATCGCCAAACTTGCCAAACTCGGTTTTGACCGCGCCCAACACTTGCCAAACTTCGCTGGAACGTTTTTCGAGGGCCAAGGTACGAAACCCCATTTGCAAGGAGTTGAGCATGGCCATCAAGGTGGTGGGGCCTGAGAGGGTGATGCGGTAATCGCGTTGCAAGGCCTCCATCAAACCAGGGCGCCGCAAGACCTCGGCATACAAACCCTCGGTAGGCAAAAACATGACCGCAAAGTCGGTGGTGTACGGCGGCTCCAAGTATTTTTCAGCAATGGATTTGGCCTCCAGCCGCACCCGCGCCTCCAAAGCTTTGCTGCACAAATCGGCCTGCACCGCATCGGCGCGGCTTTGCGCGTCGAGCAAACGCTCGTAGTCTTCGTTGGGAAACTTCGCATCGATCGGCAACCACACGGGTTGTCCGTCGTCAGAGCGACCGGGCAAACGGATGGCGAAATCCACCCGATTCTTACTGCCCGGAACCGTGGGGTGTTGGGCCACGTATTGGTCGGGCGCGAGCACTTGCTCCAGCAAGGACGCCAATTGCGCCTCGCCAAACATGCCGCGGGTTTTGACGTTGGTCAGCAAGTGCTTGAGATCACCCACACCCTGCGCCAGGGTGTTCATCTCACCCAAGCCTTTGTGCACTTGCTCCAAGCGGTCTGCCACTTGTTTGAAGCTCTCGCCCAAGCGCGCTTGCAAGGTGGCTTGCAATTTTTCATCCACCGTCTGGCGCATTTCGTCGAGCTTGCTGGTGTTGCTTTGCTGCAGTTGGGCCAGCTGGGTTTCCAGGGTGCCGCGCATCTCAGTTAAGCGGCGCGCGTTGGACTCGGACAGCATCTGCACCTGATGGGTCAGCGTGTCAGACAGTGTTTTTTGGAGCAAGCCGAGTTGCTGGGCGAAGGCGTCCATTTGACTGTTTTGCGTGCGCGTGGCCTCGGCGCTTTGCTGCACCAGGGTTTGCTGAAACGTCGCCAAGGTTTGCATGATCTCTTGTCGTCCACCACGCGCCGACTCTTGGATCTCGGTGCGCAGTTCACGCTCCAGCCGCTCGCTGCTGCTGGCAATGGCTTGCTGCAATTGCTGCGTTTGTTGCTGGGCTTGTTGAATTTGCTCCGCGCTGTGGTCACCCTTTTGGCGTGTGAGCCACAAAACAAACAGCAGCACCAAATTGAGGCCGCCCAAAACCAACAGCAACCCAATCGTCCATTCGGCCATCAGCGGCTGCCGGCTAAGGTGTTGAGCGGCGTCAGCGCTTTGCCTTGCGTGAGGTAGGCGATCAGGTTGTCCGCCGCCAACTGGGCCATGGCCTTGCGGGTCTTGAACGTGGCACTGGCGATGTGCGGGGTCAACACCACATTGGGCACGGTGAGCAAGGCAGGATTCAAAGCGGGCTCGCCTTCAAAAACATCCAGACCCGCCCCGGCAATGCGTCGATCCTTCAAGGCTTGAGCCAAGGCAGCGTCATCCACAATGCCGCCACGTGCAATATTCACCAGGGTCGCGGTCGGCTTCATCAGGGCCAGTTCGGCCGCGCCAATGGTGTGGTGTGACTCGGCGCTGTAGGGCACAACCAACATCACGTGATCTGCCGTTTGCAGCAGCTCATGTTTGGACACATAGCGGGCACCGCATTGCGCCTCCAACTCAGGGCTCAAATGCGAGCGGTTGTGGTAGATCACCTGCATGCCAAAGCCGTGCGCGGCGCGGCGCGCAATGCCTTGGCCAATGCGGCCCATGCCGATGATGCCCAGCGTGGAACCATGCACTTCGGCGCCCGCGAACATGTCATAGCGCCAGTTCTTCCACAAGCCGGCCCGCAAATAGTGCTCGCTTTCGGTGATGCGCCGGGCGGTGGCCATGAGCAAGGCAAAGCCAAAGTCGGCGGTGGTTTCGGTCAGCACGTCAGGCGTGTTGGTAGCCTGCACCCCGGCGGCGGTCATGGCGTGTACATCAAAGTTGTTGTAGCCCACAGCCATATTGGCCACCACTTTCAAGTCAGGGCAAGCGGCCAGCAAAGCCGCATCAATGCGCTCGGTGCCAGTGGTGATGGCGCCCGCCTGACCTTGCAACTTGGCGGCCAATTCGGCAGGCGAAAACAGGGCATCGGCTTGGTTATCCACCACGACAAAATGTGGGCGCAGGCTGTCCAAGACTTCTTCAAAAACGGGGCGACCTACAAAAACGGAGGGCTTCATCGCAATTCTCTTTCCAATTAATCAGTCGACCATTTGCAGTTGGCGTGCCCACCAAGGGGTCAGGGCCGGCAGCAGGGTCAAGGTCCAAATCACCACCCAGGCGGTCAAAGACATGAGCTGTGTCATTTCAGGGAACTGTGCCACGGTGATCACGGCCAACACAACAGGGATCACCCCGGTTTCACGCACAGCGCACAGGAACAACTTTTCTTTGAAACTCACCCCAGTGAGCGCCAACGACAGCATCACCGCCAGTGGCCTGGCCAGCAAAATAAACACCATCGAAATCGCCAAGCCCAAGCCCATGGTGTTCGACAAATCCGACAATGAAACGAACGGCCCGACCATCATGAAAATCGTGGGCTTGGCCACACTCTCGATCTTGGACTCCATGTTGTGCAACAGGGTTTTGAACTCGGGCGAGCCGTGGTTGAAGTTACCCAACAGACCCACCACGAAGGCAGCCAAAAAACCATTGCCGTGCATGGCCTGTGCCAGAACAAAGGTCATCAAGGGAACGACCAAGACAACGGCAAAGTCATAACTGTGTTCGGCTTGCTCATTGGCAAAACGCTGCGCTTTGTAGCGCTCAAATACCGCGACGCCCAGCCAGCCGATCACCCCCGCCAGTGTGCCGAAGAAAAATTGCTGGCCCAGCATGAGCACATTGTCCGCACTCAGTAAACCCTCGGCCAGCTCCGTCAGACTGCCCAACTGGGCGCCTGACAGCACCAACGCCACCAAGGCTGAGGCAAAGATCGCCCCTACCGCGTCGTTCAACGCGCTTTCAGCCACCGCCAGGTCAGCGACGCGTTTGTATTCGGGCTTGAAAATCAACTGTTTCAAAGTCGGAATCAAAGCGGCAGGATCGGTAGACCCCAAAATGGCCGCCAGCAATGCCGCCGTTTTGCCGTCCAACCCCAAGGCCATCAAAAGTGGGAACATGACAATGAAGGTGAGCAAATACCCCAGCACCGCGATCATCAAGGTGGGGTAGGCAATTTTCAAAAAGTCTTTGCGCTCGATCTCGTCGCCGCCTGACTTCAAGATGATGGCGGCCAAGGCCGTGCACACCACCACCGACAAGGTCAACTCCACAGACAAAGGCGCCAAGGCATCGTGCAACACAATGCCGACTAGCAATTGCAGGGTGAAGCTGGGGAATACCGTACCCTCGGCCGCCTTGCTGCTGGCCCAGCCAAACACCAAAAATAAACTCAAGCACCACAACGAAGTAGCGATGGCCGACTCAGACCCACCTGCATGCGCCAAGTGCTGCAACAGCGCAGGAGAGAAGGCGTTGACCAGTGCTGCCAGCCCCAGCAGGAATCCAATTTTCAAATAGTTCGTCATCAGGCGGGCTGTTCGATCTCAAACACCTGGCGCAAATAGGCCAGGTACTTCTCGTCATCGCACATGCCCTTGCCAGGCGAGTCTGACAACTTGGCCACGGGCTGGCCATTGCAGCGGGTCATTTTGATGACGATTTGGAGCGGCTCGTAACCCACATCGTTGGTCAGGTTGGTGCCAATGCCAAAGGCCAATTGGCAACGGCCGTTGAATTGACGGAACAATTCAATCGTGCGCGGCACGGTCAATCCGTCACTGAAGATCAGCGTTTTGGTGCGAGGGTCGACGCGGTTACTGCTGTAGTGCGCAATCATGCGTTCGCCCCAGGCAAACGGGTCGCCACTGTCATGGCGCGCGCCATCAAACAACTTGCAAAAATACAAATCAAAGTCGCGCAGAAAGGCGTTAAAACCGTAGACGTCACTCAGCGCAATCCCCAAGTCACCACGGTACTCACGCGCCCAAGATTCAAACGCAAACACCTGGCTGTCGCGCAGACGCGGCCCCAGCGCTTGAGCCGCTTGCAGGTACTCGTGCGCCATGGTGCCCAACGGCGTCAGGCCGAGCAAGTAGGCGAAATACACATTGCTGGTGCCGGCCAATTGGCCAGTGGGGCCGGTGCCCAATCGGCCCGCCAAAACCCGCAAAATTTCTTCGTGCCAGGCGCGTGAAAAGCGACGGCGGGTGCCATAGTCGGCAATTTTGAGCGCCTCCAGGCCTTCAACCTGCAGCTGTGCAATTTTGGTGTCCAGGCGCTGGCGCCCACCCAGCAAATCAGGCACCTTTTGCGTGTTGCGAAAGTAGACCTCATTGACGATGGCCAGCACCGGAATTTCAAACAAGATGGTGTGCAGCCAAGGCCCTTGGATGATGATCTCCAACTCACCCGAGGGCTGCGGCGTGATTTGGACGCACTTTTCGTTGAGCTTGAAGATTCCCAAAAAATCCACAAAATCGCTCTTGATAAAGCGCAGGGAGCGCAGGTACTGCAGCTCCGATTCTTTGAACCGCAGGCTGCACAACGATTTGATTTCGTCGCGAATTTCCTCGGCATAGGGTGCCAAATTGACACTGGGGTTGCGGCACCTGAAACGGTATTCGACTTGCGCACCCGGAAATTGATGCAAGACCACCTGCATCATGGTGAACTTGTAGAGGTCGGTGTCCAGCAAACTGGTGATGATCATGGGCTGTAGAGTGGGCAGTTTGATCGAGTGTAAGGCAAGACCCCGCCCCTGATCCCAAGGGTTTTCAGCCAGTGACGCAGGTGCGGATCATTCCACCCAATGCGTGAAACTGGCGGCGTCCACCCGGGTGGTTTGAAAGGTGTTGACCAGCGCCGACTCATCGGCGTAGCCCAAGGACATGCCGCACACCAGCATGTCGTTCTGACCCGCGCCGATGTGCGGCAGAATGATTTTGGAAAAATTGTTCCAAGCCGCCTGCGGGCAGGTGTGCAAGCCGCGCGCCCTCGCCGCCAACATGATGCTTTGCAAAAACATGCCAAAGTCGAGCAAGCTGCCCCGGCCCATGACGCGGTCGATGGTGAACATCAAGCCCACCGGGGCGTCAAAAAACTTAAAGTTGCGTTGGTGCTGGGCGTGCATTTTGTCTTTGTCGCCCTTGCCTATGCCCAGAACGCCATACAACCCAAAACCACATTCGCGGCGGCGGTCAATGTAGGGGCTGACCCATTGGGTGGGGTAGTAATCGTAGGACTCGGCGTAATCGGAAGCCAGCGCCGGGTTGGCGGACAGCGCGTCATGCGCCGCACACACTTGGCTCACCAGCGCATCACGGGACTGGCCTTGCAGCACATACACATTCCAGGGCTGGGTGTTGGTGCCACTGGGGGCGCGAGCGGCAACGTGCAAAAGGTCTTCGAGTACAGCGCGCTCCACGGCGCGAGGCAAGTAAGCCCGGGCGGAGAAACGGCTTTCGATCGCCGCATCCACGCTGGCCGGATCGGTAATGCGGGTACTGACTTGGGGAGTTTTCAGAGCTGTATTCATGGCGTTGTGACTTGGAGTGTGGCTAAAACGGTTTGAAATTCGCCCGACAAGGGCACGGGGCGGCGACTGTGGCGGTCCACATATACATGCACAAAGTGACCGCGCGCGGCCGTCATGGGCTCGCCTTGGGCAAACAAGCCCACCTCGTAGCGCACGCTGGACGTGCCTTGGTGTGCCACGCGAATGCCCGCCTCAATGGTCTGCGGAAAAGCCAGCGGCGCAAAGTAATTGCACTGGGTCTCGACCACCAGGCCAATGGAGGCGCCGTTGTGGATGTCCAGCACCCCTTGCTCAATCAGGTAGGCATTGACGGCGGTGTCAAACCAGCTGTAGTACACGACGTTGTTCACGTGACCGTAGGCATCGTTGTCCATCCACCGGGTGGTGATGGTGCGAAACACCGGATACGCCGAACGCGGCAAAGCTTGGGGTTTAGGTAGGGGTTGAATGGGGGGCATGGGCGCAGTCATGGGGTCTGATTTTGCCAGCGTTGCCAATAGGTCTGGGCCACGGCCCAGGTATTGACCTGAACTTGCACCGTGGTCTCGATGTCGTGGCCATAGCCGCCGGCCATGCAAATGACCAAGGGAATGCGCCGCTGCCAGGCCCAATCCATCACCGCCCGGTCGCGCGCCATCAGGCCGTCATAGCTGAGTTTCAGACGACCCAAGCGGTCGCCTTCATGGGGATCGGCACCCGCTAAATAGATGATCAACTCCGCATCAAAGCGGTGCTCCAGCGTTTCCAGCGCCAGGTGCAAGGCCTGCAAATAGGGCTCGTCGCTGGTGCCGTCGGGCAAATCCACATCCCAGTCGCCCTGCACCTTGCGAAAAGGAAAGTTCTTTTCGCCATGCAAAGACAGGGTGAACACGCTGGGGTCTTGGGCAAAAATTTGTGCTGTGCCGTTGCCCTGGTGCACATCCAAATCGATCACCGCCACAGGCATCACGCGTTTGGTTTGCCGAAAGCGCTCGGCCTGCATCAAGCGGGCGGTCACGGCGGCGTCGTTGAAAACGCAAAACCCTCCCCCCTGCTCGCTGCTCGCGTGGTGGGTGCCGCCGGCCAAATTGCCGGCCAGGCCTTCGCTCAGCGCCACACGGGCCGCAGCGATGGTGGCTCCCGCTGAGCGCCTGGAGCGTTCCACCATGCCTTCGCTCCAAGGAAAGCCAATCTCGCGTTGCATCTGCGGCGGCAAACTGCCGCCCCGCACCGCCTGGATATAGGCAGGCGCATGGGCCAAGGCCAATTCACCGTCACTGGCCGCAGGTGCTTGTTGCATGCGCAAGGTGGGCAACTCTTGCCCTAAGCGCTCACGCAAGCGGCTGTACTTGCGCATGGGAAAACGATGCCCCTCAGGCAGCGGCAACACGAAATGATCGGCGTAAAAAGCTTGCATATGTCATTTTGGAACATTTTAGAAAACCACCTCTAAATTGCTGCATCGCAGCAAAAAAGTCTTGTTTTCTGTTTCAGAGTCCGTAAAATTAAAACCATGCTGCACTGCAACATCAGGTAATGACCCAGGCCTGTCTCAGAGCGGATGTTGAAAACCTTTTTTTAATTTATTGGAGATTCTCATGATGACTGCTGAACAACTGATGGCCTCACACAAAGCCAACCTCGAAACTCTGTTTGGTTTGACCAGCAAAGCCTTTGAAGGCGTTGAAAAATTGGTGGAATTGAACCTGACCGCCGCCAAAGCCGCTTTGAGCGAGTCCGCAGAAAACGCCCAGGCGACCTTGAGCGTGAAAGATGCTCAAGAACTGATGTCCTTGCAAGCCGGCCTGTTCCAGCCTTTGGCCGAAAAAACAGCCGCGTATAGCCGTCACCTGTACGAAATTTCCACAGGCACCAGCAGTGATTTCGCCAAGGCTTTTGAAGCCCAAGCCACTGGCGCCCAAAAGAAATTTGCCAGCTTGATTGACAGCACCCTGGCCAATGCGCCTGCCGGTTCCGAGTCGGCTGTTGCCGTGATGAAAAACGCCGTGTCGGCCGCCAGCACTGCTTTCGAGTCCGTGCAAAAAGCCGTCAAGCAAGCCACTGACATGGCCGAAGCCAACTTCAATTCTGTGACCAGCCAAGCCACGGCCGCTGTGAAAGCACCGGCTAAAAAGCGTTAATTTACAAGTTGTCTCCTCGGGTCCTTTAGAAATCACACGCTGATTCAGGGATTCGTTAGGGCTGATCGAAAGATCAGCCCTTTTTTTATGTCCGCTTGGCAACAGGCATAGCCTGAGAGAGAGGCCTCAGCGGCCGTTTTCAAATTGCAACAGCAACTCACGCAAACGCGGAATCAGCTTTTGCATTGCCGCATGCCCGGCTTCAATGGAGCGGCGACGCGCCGTGAAGTCCGCGCTCTTCACCCCGGTGAGTGCGGGCCGGACCACCAAATTGGCGTCTTTGAGACCATAGTGGTTAAGGCTTTTGCCCATGATGGTGAAGGTCTGCATCAGAATTTGAAACGTATCGCCGGCCAGGTTGCCCTCAGGGTCACTCGAAATGTCCACAGCAATGACGAAATTGGCCCCCATTTCGCGCACCTGATGGACCGGCACCGGAGCCACCAAACCGCCATCGACATATTCGCGGCTACCCAAGCGGACCGGTTGAAAAACGCCGGGCACCGCGCTCGACGCCCGAACAGCCGTGCCGGTACTGCCACGGCGAAACAGCATGGGTTCACCGCTTTGCAAGTCGGTGGCCACAATGCCCAGAGGCAGCTTCATCTGCTCTATAGACAAGCC
>CANGDZ010000039.1 GCA_947452785.1 Comamonadaceae bacterium
CAAAACGGTGCTGACCATTGCGTACTTTGATGGGTTGGGAGTTCCAAGGCTGTCGTGACCTCAAACTCTCGAACCGCCGGGTGCGGACCCGCATGCCCGGTGGTGTGGCAGGGGCGGCTGCAACAATTGCAGCCCCCCTATGCCGATTGAGAAAAACTCAGAATTTATGCATCATATGACCGGGACCACCGTGGTGTCCCTCAGCCATGCGGTGCATGAATTTGGAGGTATGTTGATCAAAAGTTTTTTTCTGTTCGTCAGATAAAGTGGCGTAAAAGGTCTTGGTGGCATCGCCGCGTTTTTGCATTTCGGCATCACGTTGAGTTTTCAGGGCCGTCATTTTGTCAATGCGTTCAGGCGTGGTTACTTTGTCCATGTCGGCCATGGCCATGTGGTGCTGTTCAAGGTTGTGAGGCTTCATGCTGCCGACAAAAGCAGTCCATTGACTTTCTTGTTCAGGCTTGAGTTTCAAGCTGGCTTTCAGTGCTTCCAAATGTTTCGCATGGCGATGACCCATCATGTCGTGCATTTTTTGCATGGGGCCCGTTTGTCGTGCACCTGGGGGCGTGGCTGTTGTGTCGCTTGTAGGCCCGGTTTGCGCCATGGAGCTCAAACCGGTGAGCAAACTGGCGGTGATCAGGAGATGACGAAGTTTCATGGTGTTCCCTTTGAAGTATCAAAAAACCTGAAGCCTGTGAGACCTCAAGGTGCACACCAGTGTGCGCCGTGAATGTGAACGCCATTCATCCGATGTGTATGTCTTTGTAAAGTTCAGGGGGTGAACAGTCCGTTGTTGAAGTCCTCAACGGCTTGCATCAATTCAGCGCGGGTATTCATTACAAACGGGCCATATTGCGCAATGGGCTCATTCAGTGGTCGGCCGGCAATCAACAACACGCGCGTGCCCGCCTTGGCGCGCAATTGAACTTGCTGGCCTTCGTTGCGAAGCAATCCCATGTGGTGCAAGGCCACAGCTTGACTTTGGCCAGCAGCCTCGATGACTTCGGTGGTACCGCGGTAGGTGTAGAGGAAGGCGTTGTACGCGGGATTGAGCATTTGTTCAAACTGTGCGTCTTGCTCAAAGTGAATGTCCAGGTACAGGGTGTCGGTGGGGTATTCATCGGTCGCACGCTTCATGGCGCCCGATGTGCTTAGGTAGGCCCCTGAAATGATCCGCACCCGTACACCTTGCGGGCTCACTATTTCAGGAATATCTTCGCTTTGAATGTCCCGGTACCAAGGTGCGCACAGCTTGTCTTTGCCAGGCAAATTCAGCCACAGCTGAAAGCCCTCCATCACGCCAGCTTCTTGCTCGGGCATTTCGCTGTGAATCACGCCTTTGCCTGCGGTCATCCATTGCACGCCACCGTTTTGCAGCAAACCTTGATGGCCTGCACTGTCTTGGTGGCGCATGCGGCCTGCGATCATGTATGTGATAGTTTCAAAGCCCCGGTGCGGGTGGTCTGGAAAACCACCGCCATAGTCTTTGGGGTCGTCACTGCCAAATTGATCGAGCATTAAAAACGGGTCCAGGCGCTGCTGCAAATCGGCGGTGAGCACGCGCGTCAATTTGACGCCATCACCATCGCGAGTAGGGCGGCCCAAGACCAATTGTTCGAGTCGGCGATTGATCAAAGCGGGGGTGGTGGTCATAGGGTCAGGGTTGAATTTTGTAGCCTTCTTCGGCGATGGCGTGGCGCAGCGTTTCACGTGCTTGTTCGGACTCCACGGAGACAACGTTTTGACTCCGGTCAATAATGACTTTGGCTTGAGGGTCTAAAATGATCAGGGCCTTGGTGACTGCTTTTTCACAATGACCGCAGGTCATGCCCTCGACGGTAAAAAGGTGGTTCATGCATTTGTCCCGTTTAAAAAAGAAGTCCGAGCATATCCTTTTCATTGAAAAATGGCATGACCCCAATCCCATCTGAAACCTGCGCCATTGACATTTCTGTCGGCGGCATGACCTGTGCATCTTGTGTCGCCCGGGTGGAAAAAGCGCTGAGCAAAGTGCCTGGCGTGGTCAGTGCTTCGGTCAATTTGGCGACCGAATCGGCGCGCATTCAAGTCCAGGGCGATGCGTCCATGGAAGCCATGCTGCGACGCGCCGTGCGCGATGCCGGTTACGAGCCGCGCACCGCCGCGCAAGCCGATGCGGCTTTAAACGCTTCACCTTGGGATGGTTTCTCCGCTGTGGCCTGGGGTTTGGCTTTGTCCCTGCCCTTGGTCTTGCCCATGCTGGGCGATTTGTTCGGCCAACACTGGATGCTGCCTGCGTGGTTGCAATTTGCCTTGGCCACGCCGGTGCAGTTTGTCTTGGGGGCACGTTTTTACAAGGCCGGCTGGCACGCCGTGAGGGCCTTGAGCGGCAACATGGATTTGCTGGTGGCTCTTGGGACCTCGGCCGGTTGGTTGCTCTCGGTGTGGTTGTGGTGGGACGCGGCACCGGGCGGCATGCCGCATCTGTACTTTGAAGGCTCTGCCTTGGTGGTGACCCTGGTGCTGCTCGGCAAATGGCTGGAAGCCCGCGCCAAGCAGCAAACCACCTCGGCCATCCGCGCCTTGCACGCACTGCGGCCTGCAACAGCGCATTGGATGGGTCCCGAAGGCGTGGTCGATGTGCCTTTGCTGGAATTGCTGGTCGGTGACCGTTTGCTGGTCTTGCCTGGCGAGCGCTTCCCGGTCGATGGCGTGGTGCTCGAAGGCGAGACGCAGGTCGACGAATCGATGTTGACCGGTGAATCCCAAGCGGTGGCGAAGACCACTGGTCAAGCCCTGACCGGGGCCTCCATCAACGTCGATGGCCGCGTGACGATGCGCGTCACCGCCGTGGGCCAAGAAACCGTGTTGGCCCACATCATTCGTTTGGTAGAAGACGCGCAAGCCGCCAAGGCGCCGATTCAGCGGCTGGTGGATCGGGTGTCAGCGGTCTTCGTCCCGGTGGTCATTGGTGTCGCTTTGTTCACTTTGGGGGCTTGGCTGTGGCAGGGCGCCTTGTTTGACACGGCGGTGATTCACGCCGTGGCGGTGTTGGTGATTGCCTGCCCTTGCGCCCTGGGATTGGCCACGCCGGCGGCCATCATGGCCGGCACCGGTGTGGCGGCAAAAAATGGCATTTTGATCAAAGACGCACAGGCGCTGGAGTTGGCGCACCGCGTGGACACGGTGGCTTTTGACAAAACCGGCACCTTGACGGTGGGCCGGCCCCGCGTGATCGAGTTGTGGACCGCCTCTGCGCCAGAACAAGCGCAGTGGTTGCGTGTGGCCGCCGCCATTCAAAGCGGCAGCGAGCATCCCTTGGCGCGCGCGGTGTTGTCCATGGCGCACGATCAGCAGTTGGTGGAGCCTCCTTGTGAGCAGGTGCGCAGCGTGGCCGGGCGCGGCGTCGAGGCACAGATTCAGGGACACTCTTACCTGATGGGCAGCTTGGCTTGGATGCAGGCCGAAGGCCTGGATCTGGCTCCTTGGCATGTGCAGATCGATCGCTTGCATGCCCAAGGGGCCACCGTATCGGCCCTGACCGAACGCAGCGCGCAAGGTCAGGCACCTGGCCTGCTCTTGCACGCATTGTTTGCCTTTGGCGACGAGCCCAAACCCGGAGCCGCTGAGGCTTTGGCGGCCTTGCGCCAACGCGGCTTGCGCTTGGTGATGATTTCCGGCGACAACCAGGCTGCGGCCAACGCCATGGCGCGTCGTTTGGGCTTGCGCCCCGAAGCGGGCGAGGTGCGCGCAGAAGTCTTGCCGGTGGACAAATCCGCGCTGATCAACCAGCTCAAAGAAGGCGGGCATATCGTGGCCATGGTGGGCGATGGCGTCAATGACGCACCCGCTCTGGCCGCGGCCCATGTGGGCATGGCCATGGGCAATGGCACCGATGTGGCGATGCACGCGGCGGGCATCACCTTGATGCGTGGCGATGTGGCCTTGGTGGCGGATGCGTTGGACATTTCGGCGCGCACCGTGGCCAAGATACGGCAAAACCTGTTTTGGGCTTTTGCCTACAACGTGGCGGGCATTCCCTTGGCGGCGCTGGGCTTTTTAAATCCGGTACTGGCGGGCGGGGCCATGGCCATGAGTTCGGTCAGCGTCATGACCAACGCCTTGTTGCTCAAGCGCTGGATGCCCTTGCGCGACAAAACCTGAGCAGAATTTGGGGTTTGCGCAGAGTTCTTGATTTGAGTCATTTCGGCGGGTCGAAAGCCCGGGCACACTGGATTCTCCAACTAGGAGAATTACCGTGAAACACAGCAGTTTGCAAATCATTCGGGACGAACATGCTTCACTGGCCGCTATGTTGCAATCCATGCGTTTGATGGTGCAACGTGGCACGGCAGGCCAGGCGCAAAACTTTTTCGAGGTGATGCGCGCAATGTTGTTTTACATCGATGAGTTTCCGGAGCGCTTGCACCATCCGAAAGAATCGAACCTGCTGTTTCCTCGCGTGGTGCGCAAAGCGCCCAGCGTCATGGGCGCGGTGGACCGGCTGGAACGCGATCACATGCAAAGCGAAAAAGCGGTGCGCGATCTACAGCATTTGCTTTTGGCGTGGGAGCTGCTTGGGGAGTCGCGCCGCGACGCCTTTGTGATCGCATTCACCCCCTATGTGGACGCCTATTTGGAACATATGCGGCTGGAGGAGACTGAAATCTTGCCCCAGGCTGAAAAACTGTTGTCTGCCGACGATTGGCGGGAATTGGACGCCGAGTTCGAAAAGAACGCGGATCCGCTTACCGGGAAACACCCGCCGGGCCCCGAGTTTGAAAAACTCTTCAGCCGCATCGTGATGAAAGCGCCCGCACCGATTGGCTTGGGCGTTTAAGGCGAATCCGCCCCTTGGTGCGGGCGGTTTCAGGCCCCCAGAGTGGGGTAGTCGGTATAGCCCGCATCGCCGCCGCCGTAGAAGGTCGTGCGGTCGGGGGTGTTGAACGGGCCACCGGCGCGTAGGCGCGCCGTGAGATCGGGGTTGGCAATGAACGACTTGCCAAACGCCACCAAGTCCGCGCCACTGGCCAAAGATTGCTCTGCCAGCGCCAAGTCATAACCGTTGTTGAGCATCCAGGCCGCGTGGCCGCCCGCTTGCGTGTACGCGTGCTGCAGCGCGGCGTAGTCGAAAGCCGTGTCGCCTTGCTGGTGGTCGCGCGGCCCGCCGGTAGAGCCTTCGATCACATGCACATAGGCCAGATTCAAAGGCGCCAACAAACCCACCACATGCGTAAACAAGGCTTGGGGTTGCGCGTCTTGCGCATCGTTGGCCGGCGTCACCGGGGAGATGCGGATGCCGGTGCGTTCGCCGCCAATTTCGGCGCACACCGCTTGCATCACTTCGTTGAGAAAGCGCGCCCGGTTTTCGATGGCGCCGCCGTAGGCGTCGCTGCGCTGATTCGAGCCCGCGCGCAAAAACTGGTCAATCAAATAGCCGTTGGCCGCGTGCACTTCTACGCCGTCAAAGCCGGCCGCGATCGCGTGCTTCGCGGCCACGCGGTAGTCCTGCACGATGCCTGGCAACTCGCTGAGCTGCAGTGCGCGTGGCGCCGAGGTGTCGGCAAAAGTGGGCTTGCCGTCGATCAGCAACACGGTTTTGGTTTTGGCTGTCAATGCCGAGGGTGCGACGGGCGCTTGGCCGCCCGGTTGCAGACTGGTGTGGGAGACGCGACCCACATGCCACAACTGCATCACGATCTTGCCGCCCTGCTGGTGCACGGCGGCGGTGACTTGCTTCCAGGCCTCGACCTGCGCATCGCTCCAAATGCCCGGTACGTCTGCATAGCCTTGGCCCTGGTGGCTGATGGCGGTGGCTTCGGTGATGATCAGACCCGCACCGCTTGTGGGGTTGGCGCGTTGGCCGTAGTACACCGCCATGCGCGCATTGGCCAGGGCGCCGGGGGCGCGGTTGCGGGTCAAGGGGGCCATCACGACGCGGTTGGCCAAGGCTATGGCGCCGACTTGGCAGGGTTCAAACAAGTTTTTCATGGGCCATCTTATCAAGTGGCGAAATCGCTGTTTTCACGTTGCAGTTTGCGCAGCAGGGACGGCCAAACGAATTGACCGCCCAGACCGCCGGTTTGCACCCGCATCGAAGTGGCCACGCCGTCCAAAATCTGCGGGTCCACCGAGGTCAAGGCGTGAGCGCCTTGCTGGCCGGCTAGCGCATCGACTTGGATGCGGCACGTGTTTTCGAAGGTGTACATCGACAAAAAGGCGTCAGCAATGGTTTTGCCCACGGTGAGCAGGCCGTGGTTGCGCAGCATCAGGTAGTTGGCGTGGCCCAGGTCGGCCTGCAGGCGGGCTTTTTCATCATCGCGGATCGCTACGCCTTCGTAGCCGTGATAGGCCAGGGAAGCTAGAACAAAGGTGCTTTGCTGGCTGATGGGCAAGACACCATGATGTTGTGCGCTCACCGCCACACCGGCGCGGGTGTGGGTGTGCAACACGCAGCCTGCGTCTTCGCGCACTTCATGCACCGCGCTGTGGATCACAAAGCCGGCGGGGTTAACGGGGAAGGGGTTGGCGTCGAGTTTGTTGCACTGCATGTCCA
The DNA here is from genome assembly GCA_947452785.1 of Comamonadaceae bacterium. Lineage (GTDB taxonomy): Bacteria > Pseudomonadota > Gammaproteobacteria > Burkholderiales > Burkholderiaceae_C > Limnohabitans_A. The sequence continues at coordinate 6,536 of CANGDZ010000039.1, forward strand.
CCTTGACCAAGCTGGAGGCGGTGATTTCGTCGAACATCAGTCCATAGGGGTTGATCAAAAACTGGTGGCTGTCGCCCGCCACGCTGTGCGGCAACTTGGCGCTGATGTGGGTGAAGACCAAATCGCTCCAGCCATAAAGGGCCACTAAGCGGTAGCAAGCGGCCAGGTCGCAGCGCAATTGCCACTCGTCGGCATGGACCTCGTTTTTCACGCTGGGGATGTTCAAGCTCATGGCAATGGTTCCTTCAAATGGGATCGCAAGCTTAATCTGGTGCGGTGAGCTTTTCCAGTCGCGCAAGGTACAGCCGTGCGTACTGGCCGCCATCGTCTTGCGCGCCGCACATCTCGGGCTGCGGCTGCAGTTGCCCGCACACGGCGGGCCGCACAGGTTGACCAAAAATCAAGCAGCGCAGGTCGTCGGCCAATTGAACGCAGCGCATGCCCGCCGGTTTGCCCAAAGGCATGCCGGGGATGGGCGAGCTGATGGAGGGCGCGATGCAACAGGCAGCGCAGCCGCTGCGGCAAGAAAAAGTCATGCCCGGATGCTAACCCGTGTCCGCGGCTTTAGCCGCCGTGGTCGCGCCTCAAGGGTACAGGCCGCGCAGTTCGCGTGCTTGCAAGATGCGTGTGCAGGCGGTGATGAAGGTGGCCGTGCGCAGGCTGACTTGGTGCGCTTGCGCCACCTGCCAGATGCCCTCAAAAGCCTCGGTCAAGATGCGCACCAGGCGCGCGTTGACGTCGTCTTCGCTCCAGAAAAAGCTGGAGAAGTCCTGCACCCATTCGAAGTAACTCACCGTCACGCCGCCGGCGTTAGCGATCACGTCAGGCACCACCAGAATGTTGCGCTCACGCAAGATGTCGTCGGCCGCCGGCGTGGTCGGGCCGTTAGCGCCCTCAATCACCAGCCGCGCTTGGATGCGGTGCGCGTTTTCGGTGGTGATTTGCTGCTCCATGGCAGCGGGGATCATCACGTCGCAGGGCGCATCCCAAAAGGCTTCATGCGCGATCGATTCAGCCCCTTCAAAGCCGGCCACGCTGCCGTGCGTTTGCACGTGCTGCCACAGTGCCAGCGCGTCCAGGCCTGCGGGCTGGTACAGAGTGGCCTCATGGTCTTGCACCGCCACTAGCAAGGCCCCGGCTTGCGTGAACAGCTGCGCTGCCACGCCGCCCACGTTGCCAAAGCCCTGCACCGCAATGCGAGCGCCTGGAATGGGCAAGTCGATGTGCTGCGCCGCTAGACAGCCGACCGTGAACACGCCGCGTCCGGTGGCCTCTTTGCGTCCCAGCGAGCCGCCCAGCGCGACGGGTTTGCCGGTGACCACCGCCGTGTGCGTGGCGCCTTGGTTCATGGAGTAGGTGTCCATCATCCAGGCCATGATTTGCTCGTTGGTGTTGACGTCGGGCGCCGGAATGTCTTTGGTCGGCCCAATGATCACGCCGATCTCGCTGGTGTAGCGCCGCGTCAAGCGCTCCAGCTCACCGCGGGACAAGGTCTTGGGGTCGACGCGAATGCCGCCTTTGGCGCCACCAAACGGTAGGTTGACGGCGGCGTTCTTCACCGACATCCAGGCCGACAAGGCCATCACTTCAGACAGCGTGACTTCGGGGTGAAAGCGTACGCCCCCTTTGCCCGGGCCGCGACTGGTGTTGTGCTGCACCCGATAGCCCTCAAAGTGGGCCATGGTGCCGTTGTCCAGCGCAATCGGCACGTCCACGATCAGGATGCGCTTGGGGCGCTTCAAGGTCTCGACCCAGCGCGACAGCGGCCCCAAGTAGGGCGTGACCCGGTCGACCTGCTGCAAGTAGTCGCCCCAGGGGCCAAGGTGGTCGGGGTTCAGGTACGAAGGCAAGGAGTGAGGTGTCTGGGCACTTGGCATGAGAACTTTCGGTTGAATCGAGACGCCAGCTTAGGTTTTCTACGCGCCGCTGTCCAAGGCCGATAGCGGGTGGAGTTATGCAAAAAAAGAATAACCGTCCAGCTCATGGTCTCCCCCGTGCGCGTCCTGGGCGCGGCGAAGGCCGGGATGCTGCATTTTTTCAGCCAGCTTGTAAAATCAGCTAAATTTTGGCCGCACTGGCGCAGTGCGGCGTTCGGGCGCGGCGCGCCTTGTTTGTTGGAACCTTCCATGCTTTACCCTGAAGAATTCGACGTGATCGTGGTCGGCGGTGGCCACGCGGGCACCGAAGCGGCGCTGGCCGCTGCCCGCATGGGCGCGAAAACCTTGCTGCTGTCGCACAACATCGAAACCCTGGGCCAGATGAGTTGCAACCCATCGATTGGCGGCATTGGCAAAGGGCACTTGGTCAAAGAGGTGGACGCTTTGGGCGGCGCCATGGCCTTGGCCACCGACGAGAGCGGGATTCAGTTTCGCATTTTGAACAGTTCCAAAGGGCCGGCTGTGCGCGCCACGCGGGCCCAGGCCGACCGTATTTTGTACAAGGCGGCGATCCGCTATCGTCTGGAAAACCAGCCCAATCTGTGGCTGTTCCAGCAGGCGGTCGACGACCTCATGGTCGAAGGCGATCGGGTGGTCGGCGCGGTGACGCAAGTGGGCATTCGTTTCCGTTCACGCACCGTGGTGCTGACGGCCGGCACCTTCTTGGATGGCAAGATCCATGTGGGTCTGCAAAACTATGCGGCAGGGCGCGCCGGCGATCCTCCCGCAGTGAGTTTGTCGGCGCGCTTGAAAGAGCTGCAATTGCCGCAAGGTCGGCTTAAAACAGGTACACCGCCTCGGCTCGATGGGCGCAGCATCGACTTCAGCCAATGCGCCGAGCAACCTGGCGACGGCGTACCCGGCGGCCTGAACCCCGAGGCCGGCGTGCCGGTGTTCAGTTTCATCGGCAAGGCCAGCATGCACCCGCAGCACATGCCCTGCTGGATCACCCACACCAACGAGCGCACCCATGACATCATCCGCTCCGGCTTTGACCGAAGCCCCATGTTCACGGGCAAGATCGAGGGCGTGGGCCCGCGCTACTGCCCGAGTGTGGAAGACAAGATCAACCGTTTTGCCGACAAAGACAGCCACCAGATTTTTCTGGAACCCGAAGGCCTGACGACCCACGAGTACTACCCCAACGGTATCTCGACCAGCTTGCCGTTTGACATTCAGTACGCGCTGGTGCGCTCCATGAAGGGACTGGAGAACGCGCACATCTTGCGCCCTGGCTACGCGATTGAATACGACTACTTCGATCCGCGCGCGTTAAAGAGCAATTTTGAAACTCGGCAGATCCAAGGCCTGTTCTTTGCCGGGCAAATCAATGGCACCACCGGTTACGAAGAAGCGGCGGCCCAAGGCTTGTTTGCCGGGCTGAATGCCGCGTTGCAATGCCGTGGCGACGCTCCTTGGTTGCCAGCGCGTGACCAGGCCTACTTGGGCGTGCTGGTGGATGACTTGATCAGCAAAGGCGTGACCGAGCCTTACCGCATGTTTACCAGTCGCGCCGAGTTCCGTTTGCAGTTGCGCGAAGACAATGCCGATCTGCGCCTGACCGACGTGGGGCGGCAGATGGGCTTGGTGGATGACGCGCGCTGGGACGCCTTCAGCCGCAAACGCGATGCTGTTTCACGTGAAACAGAACGCCTGAAGTCCATTTGGGTCAATCCGCGCAACTTGCCTGTAGCCGAGGCCGCGCGCGTACTGGGTAAGGCCATCGAGCACGAATACAACCTGTTTGACCTGTTGCGCCGTCCGGGCGTGAGTCTGGCCGACTTGATGGGTTTGAATGAGGGGCGCTATGCCAGCCCCGATGTTTCACGTGAAACCTTGGGCGACGATCTGGAAGCTGTAACCGAACAGGTGGAGATTGCCGCCAAGTACGCGGGCTACATCGGGCGTCAGATCGAAGAGGTCGAGCGCTCAAGCCATTACGAGCAACTCAAATTGCCGGCGGGGTTGGACTATATGCAAGTGTCTGCGCTGTCGATCGAAGCCAGGCAAAAACTGGCCAAGCACAGACCCGAAACCTTGGGCTTGGCTTCGCGTATCTCGGGCATCACGCCAGCGACCATTTCTTTGTTGTTGATTCACCTGAAGAAGGGTGGCGTCAAAGGCTTTAAGTTGGCGACGCCTGCCGAAGCTGTTTCGCAAGTCGTTGCCGTGCAGGAAGGTTCGGCATGAGTGACGCCTTGGCCGCGCCCTTGCGCGAGGGCGTCCAGGCCTTGGGCCTGGCACTGTCAGATGACACGCAGCAGCAGTTGCTCGCCTTCATGGCGCTGATCCAGAAATGGACCAAGGTTTACAACTTGACGGCCGTGCGTGACCCGCAAGAAATGCTGACGCACCACCTGCTAGACAGCCTGTCGGCGCTGTCGCCGTTGTTGCGTCATAGCGGCGGCCAGCCGATTCGCCTGTTGGATGTGGGCTCCGGCGGCGGGTTGCCGGGCGTGGTGCTGGCCATTTGCCGGCCCGAGATCCAGGTGACCTGTGTTGACACGGTGGGCAAGAAGGCGGCGTTTATTCAGCAAGTGGCCGTGACCTTACGCCAGCCCAATTTGCGCGGCTTGCATGCCCGTGTGGAGTCGGTGCAAGAGCACTATGACGTGGTGTGTTCGCGCGCCTTTGCCTCGCTCAAAGACTTTACCCAATGGTCGCAGTCCGCCTTGGCCGAAGGCGGCGTGTGGATGGCCATGAAGGGCAAGGTGCCCGCCGATGAGATGGCCCAGCTGCCCCCCGGGGTGGAAGTGTTTCACGTGGAACACTTGACCGTGCCGGGCTTGGATGCCGAGCGCTGCGTGCTGTGGTTGCGCCCTCGCACCGAGGGCGGCGCTTCGTAGCTTGACGCACAAAAGCATCACGTACACTTGGGTGATTCCAATACCCGGTGAAACAGATGTTTGGCGTTTCAGATTACGGTGCTTTTGTCGCCGCCTTTGTGTTGTTGTTGTTCCTGCCTGGCCCGGGCAATTTGGCATTGATCACCTCTACCAGCCAAGGCCGCTTAAAGGGTGGCGTGGCGTCGGTGCTGGGCCTGCTGGTCGGTGACCAGATCTTGTTGTGGCTGACGGTGGCCGGTGTGGCCGCCCTGCTGCAAACCTACCCCACGTTGTTTGCCGCGATGCAGTGGTTGGGCGCCGCTTACTTGGCATGGCTCGGCTTCAAAATGCTGACCGCCCAGCCTGGCCAAGGCCCGAGCGTACGCATCACGCCCGGCCAGTATTTCCGCGACACCATGGTCATCACGTTGTTCAACCCGAAGGCGATCATGTTTTACTTCGCTTTTTTCCCGCAATTCATTGATCCTGCAACCCACCAGGGGTGGGTCACGTTTGCGTTCATGGCTGCCACCATCGCAGTGTTGGGTTTTCTCTATTGCCTCGGTGTGGTGTTGATCACGCACTACATGGCTGAGCGTATCCGCGCGAATGTCACCCTGTCGGGCGCGCTGCAAAAATTGGCTGGTCTGTTTCTGATCGGTTTCGGCGTGAAACTCGCTTTGTCTAAATAAAGATCTGAACGCCATGGCCAAAATATTCTGTATAGCAAACCAAAAAGGCGGCGTGGGCAAGACCACGACCACGGTTAACTTGGCGGCAGGTTTGGCCCTGGTCGGGCAGCGCGTTTTGTTGGTTGACTTGGATCCTCAGGGCAATGCCACCATGGGTTCAGGCATCGACAAACGCCAATTGGCGCTGACGGTCTACGACGTCTTGCTGGAGTCGGCCAGCATCATGGAAGCCGCGATCTTCGCTGACAAATGCGGCTACCACGTTGTCGGCGCCAACCGCGAACTGGCGGGTGCCGAGGTTGAGTTGGTGGACTTGGAGCACCGCGACCAGCGCCTGAAGCTGGCCTTGGCCCAGGTTCAAGACAACTTTGATTTTGTGCTGATCGACTGCCCGCCGTCCTTGTCCATGCTCACGCTCAATGGCCTGTGCTCGGCGCATGGCGTGATCGTGCCGATGCAGTGCGAGTATTTTGCCTTGGAGGGCCTGACCGACCTGGTCAACACCATCAAACAAGTGCACGCCAATTTGAACCGCGATCTGAAGATCATTGGCCTGTTGCGTGTGATGTTCGATCCGCGCATCACATTGCAGCAGCAGGTGAGCGAGCAGCTCAAGGCACACTTTGGCGATAAGGTGTTCAACACCGTCATCCCGCGCAATGTGCGTCTGGCCGAGGCGCCCAGCTACGGTCTGCCCGGTGTGGTGTTTGATCCGCCGGCCAAAGGCAGTCAGGCCTTTGTCGCATTCGCCCGTGAGTTGGTTGAACGAATTCCCACAATGTGAAATGAAAGTGCCCCGCGTCTTGGTGTTGCCGGGCTGGCAAGGCAGTGGCTCCACGCATTGGCAAATGCGCTGGGTGGCCGCGCATGGCTATGCCGTGGTGGAGCAGCATGACTGGTTGCGTCCCTTGCGCGGCGACTGGCTGATGCGCCTGGAAGAAGCCGTGCTCGAGGCCCCTGGCGAGGTGGTGCTGGTGGCGAACGGTCTGGGATGCCACCAGGTGGCAGCCTGGGCGTCACATTCGCGCCACGGCGCCAAAGTCCGAGCCGCTTTGCTGGTGGCGCCGGTCGACATGCAAACGCCTGTGCTGAGCCAAGCCCTGCCCAGTTGGTCGCCGGTGCCGCGTCAACGTCTGCCCTTTAAGGCGGTGGTGGTAGGCAGTGGAAATGATCCGTACTGCAGCTTGGACGAGGCGCAAACGCTGGCCTTGAACTGGGGCGCGCAATGGGTGAACCTGGGCACTTCGGGCCCGGTCAACGGCGAACCGAAACTGGGCGACTGGCCACAAGGCCTGGCGCTATTGACTGAACTTTTGAAAGATTGACCATGGTCACGAAAAAACCCAAAGGCCTCGGCCGCGGACTGGAAGCCTTGCTGGGCCCTAAAGTGCAAGAAGCACCGACCCACGCCGCAGGCGTGGCCAACGACGGCATCTCCACTACTTTGGCGCTGGACGCCTTGGTGCCAGGCGTGTACCAACCGCGCACACGCATGGACGAGGGCGCTTTGTACGAGTTGGCCGAATCCATCAAGGTGCAAGGCATCATGCAACCGATTTTGGTACGCCAGTTGCACGAGGGACCCAACGCCGGCAAGTACGAAATCATTGCCGGCGAGCGACGTTTCCGGGCCTCGCGTTTAGCGGGTCTGGACCGTGTGCCGGTGCTGGTGCGCGACGTCCCTAACGAGTCTGCAGCAGCGATGGCGCTAATTGAAAACATCCAACGCGAAGACCTGAACCCCTTGGAAGAAGCCCAGGGCTTGCAACGACTGATCAAAGAGTTCGGCCTGACGCATGAAACCGCCGCCCAGGCCGTGGGCCGCTCGCGCAGCGCTGCCAGCAATTTGCTGCGTTTGCTGAACCTGGCCGAGCCAGTGCAAACCATGCTGATGGCCGGTGACTTGGACATGGGCCATGCCCGCGCTTTGTTGTCGCTGGATCGGGCCACCCAAATCACAGCGGCGAACCAAATCACCGCCAAAAAAATGTCGGTTCGCGAGACTGAAAGCTTGGTTAAAAAACTCAGCGCCGAATTCAATTTGGTGCCGCAAAAACCCAAGAAAGAAAAATCGCGCGACATCCGTCGGGTCGAAGAGGAATTGGCCGATTTGCTGATGGCGGAGGTGGAGGTGCGCATCAAAAAGCGCGTCAAACGCCACGGCAAGATGGAAGAGATGGGCGAGCTGTCGATACAGTTCGGTTCGCTCGAAGCGCTCAACGGCTTGATTGACCGCTTGCGCGGCTAAAGCCCAGAGCATGTTCTCGTTGCGTCAAATTGTGCTTCGCTGGTGGCGGCTCGAGTCGTCCCTGCGTCTGGCACCGGGCTTCACGCGCGAGCAGTTGCTGGCCATGTGTTTGTTGGTGATCGGCGTCAACGCGCTCACCTTTTATGTTTTGCCGCAGTCCGACTACGACCACCGCGCCAATTTGCTGGCAGCAGCAATACTGTTGGCGATGCTGCCGTTTGCGCTGTCGCCCCGACTGCTTGTGGTGCTGGTGAATATGGCATTGGTGGTGGCCATATCGCTAATTGTGTACATCGCCACCGAGACTGGCGGCATCAACTCATCGGCGCTGGTTTTTTTAACCGTGTTGTCGGTGCCCGCGCTGTTCTTTTTGGGGCCGCGAGGCGCAGGCGTTTGGATGGGATTGTTGTTTGCGGTGTACCTGTGGCTGTTGATGGCCACCCTGCACGGTGATATGGTCCGCCCCCCCCCAAATTCAGGCACGCTCTTGTGGGCCTTGTCAAATCATGTCTTTGCTGCGGCCAGTTTGGTGTTGGTCTTGCGTTTGTATGACCGGCTGCACCACACCCAACTGGCCGTTGTGCAAGAGCGCAACCGCGAGCTGGAAGCCACCCAGACCCATTTGATGGAGGCGCAAGCGCACAAGGACGAATTTGTGGCGGCCGTGGGCCATGAGCTGCGCACACCCATGAACGCCATCTTGGGCCTGAATGGCGTGCTGCGCGAAGAGTTCGCGGACGATCCGATCAATGCCGAAACGGCCGAGCACATTCGCCGCTCCACCGAGCACTTGTTGCACGTGGTCAATGACATTTTGGACTTTGCCCAGCTGCAAGCTGGACGCGTGAACTTCTTCCCAGAGGCGTGTTTGCTGGCCCCTTGGCTGGACTCCACCGTCCAGCCCTTCAAGGCCCGAGCGCAAGCCAAGGGTTTGGCTTGGCAGCTTCAGTTGGTGCCAGCGCTGCCGCTTGAGATCTGGATCGATCGCCAACGCCTTGCGCAAATCCTGGGTTACCTGCTGGACAACGCCATCAAATTCACCGCCAGCGGCGCGCTCACCCTGACTCTGCGCCAGCAAGGCGACAGCCTGCGTGTTGAAGTGCAAGACACGGGCCGAGGCATTGCGCCTGAGCGGCACCAGCAGATCTTCAATCGCTTTGAGTCGGCCGATGTGGCGACCAACCAGGCCTTTGGCGGCACCGGCTTGGGTCTGAGTATTTGCGAGCGTCTGATGGTCTTGCAGGGTGGGCGTATCGGTGTGCACAGCGCCGTCGGGCAAGGGGCGTTGTTTTGGTTCGAGTTGCCGCTCCAGTTGTCACTGCGGCCCGCAGAAACCGCCCCATCCCATACCCTTTTGGCCAGCGACGCGGCGTTTGACGTTCTGGTGGTAGATGACAATGCCATGAACTTGATGGTGGCGCAGCTGCAGTTGCGCAAGGCTTGGCCACAAGTGCACGTCACCACCGCCAGTTCTGGGGCCCAGGCGCTGGCGTTGATTCAGACGCAGTATTTTGATGTGGCCTTGATCGACATGGTCATGCCCGACATGGACGGCATGGCGGTCACGCGTGCTTTGCGCCAACTGCCGTTGCCGTTGCGCAATCTGCCGGTGGTTGCCTTGACGGCCAACACCAACCCGGTAGACCGTCAGCGTTGTCTGGATGCGGGAATGAACCGGGTGCTCTACAAACCCATGGACCCCGAGCTCATGATCAGCAACGTCTCCGAAGCCGTTGCGTTGAATAAGGTGCCGGCATGACACTCGCCCGTTTGCAGCAATGGCTGGAGCAGGTACTGGTGCCTCGCCTGCCGCAGGCCTTCAGGCACGGCAAGATGCCGTACTTGTTTTTGTTTGAGGCGATCCTAACGCTCGTCCTGCTCAGCTTTCCACTGATCAACCCCTATCACCAGGCGCCCATGACCTCGCTTGCCTTTGGCGTGGCCATGATGCTGCAGATGGTACTGATCAGCCGCGGCATGCCCCTCAGCGAAGCGATCCATTTGATTTGTCTGCTCGGTGTCGTCTACTTGGTTCATGCGGCCTGGACTTCGGGCGGCCTGTTGTCGCCGCGTCTGTCTTGGATGCTGATTTTGCCGGTGATTCCTTTCTACATCATTGGCCCCAGGGCCGGCTATGTGTGGCTGGGTGTGGTGTTTGCGGCGCAAGTGGGGGTCGCGGTGTTGACCGCGCAAGGCTGGTTGCTGCAAGCGCTGCCCAGCGACGATGCCCAAAGCAAGTATGCCTTTGCCACTTTTTCTATCGTCACCTTGATGCTGGTGCTGGTGCCCTTGGTGTACGACCGCCAGTACAGGGCGGCTTTGCGCGAAAGCCGCTTGCGCCAACAAGAGCTGGAGAAAAAACAAGCCGAGCTTGAGCAGGCGCGGGACATGCGCGAGCACTTTATTGCCTCGGTCAGTCATGAGCTGCGCACGCCTATGAATGCGATCTTGGGCTTTAACAGCTTGTTGATGAAGCGCGTTCACAATAAACCCCGGGCGCAAGAAATTCTGGCGCATACCAGCCAGTCAGCCGATCACCTGATGACCGTGATCAACGACGTGCTGGATTTTTCGCAGTTCTTATCTGGTAGATTGACGGCGCATGCCGAAACCTTTGTTTTGCGCGAGACGGTGCGCCATGCCTTTGATTTGTTTGCGCCGCGCGTCAAGAGCATGGAGTTGACTTATCGCTGCGAAATCGAAGAAGGTGTGCCCGAGTGGGTCAACACCGACCGTCATCGCTTGATGCAAATCTTGGTTAATCTGCTGGGCAATGCGCTCAAATTCACGCATGAAGGTCAGGTGGTGTTGCGCGTGCAGTGGGGCAAGCCCGGCGTCTTGTTCTCTGTCGAGGACACGGGCATTGGCATCGCCCTTGAGGACCAACCCCATATCTTCACCCGATTCACGCAGGCCCAGGGGGAGATCCAGAAACGCTACGGCGGCAACGGTCTGGGCCTGGCGATTACCCAAGGACTGGTGGAGCTGCTGGAAGGAGAGATTGGTTTTGACAGCACCCCGGGCCAGGGCTCGTGCTTTTGGTTCCGCCTGCCATTGACGGCACAAACCCCGCCGCCTGCGAAACTCCCGGCGAGTAAGGTATGGCAAACTGCCGGGCAAGCTTGTCGATTTTTGGTGGTGGACGATCACCATCTGAACCGTTTATTGGTCAAACAAATATTGAAAAATGCCTGGCCCGAGAGCACGGTGGTCGAGGCAGAAAATGGCGCTCAAGCGCTAGACCTTTGGCGTGCGCAACGCTTTGATTTAGTGTTCATGGACATGCTCATGCCGGTGATGGACGGCGTGCAAACCACGCAAGCCATTCGCCAGTCCTTCACGTCACACGGTCTTGCACCGGTGATCGGATTGACCGCGAACGTCAACCCTCAGGATCTGCAGCGATTCAAAGACGCCGGACTGAGCGCCTTGATTCTCAAGCCGTTCGACCCCGTCAAGCTGTGCGACGAGGTCGAAGCCTTGCTGCTGCGAGGCACACCCCTTGCCGCGCCTCCCCCCGCAACCTGATCTTCACATCGAGAAAATCTTACCTGGATTCATGATGTTGTGCGGGTCCAGTGCGCGTTTGATGGTGCGCATCATGTCCACTGCGCCTTCACCGGTTTCGGTGCGCAAAAAGTCCATCTTGTGCAGGCCAATACCGTGCTCGCCGGTGCAGGTGCCGCCCAGCTTGAGCGCGCGGTGCACCAGTTGCTGGTTCAGCGCCTCGGCGGTGGCGCATTCTTGCGGGTTGTTCGGGTCGATCAAATAACCAAAGTGGAAGTTGCCGTCGCCCACATGGCCGACCAAAAAATACGGAATGCCGCTGGCGTCGGTTTCAGCAATCGAGTCGAGCAGGCAGTCGGCGAGACGGCTGATGGGCACGCAGGTGTCGGTGCTGATGGCGCGGCAACCGGGCCGGCTTTGAAGCGCGGCAAAGTAGGCGTTGTGGCGTGCCGTCCATAAACGCGTGCGCTCTTCGGGGGTGGTTGCCCATTCGAAGGCAGTGCCGCCAAACTCAGTGGCGATGTCTTGCACGGTCTCGGCTTGCTCTTTCACGCCGGCAGGTGAGCCGTGGAACTCCATCAACAGCATCGGCTCTTCGCGCAGACCCAGTTTAGCGTAGGCGTTGACCATGCGCACCGCATTGTGGTCAATCAATTCGACCCGCGCAATCGGCACGCCCAGCTGAATGGTTTGAATCACCGCACGCACCGCCGCCTCAATGCTAGGAAACGAGCAAATCGCGGCCGAAATGGCTTCGGGCAAGGGATACAGCTTGACGGTGATTTCGGTCATCACGCCCAAGGTGCCTTCGCTGCCGATCATCAAGCGCGTCAGGTCGTAGCCGGCGCTGGATTTTTTGGCGCGGGTGCCGGTGCGGATCACTTCGCCGCTGGCGGTCACCACTTCGAGGGCCAAGACGTTTTCGCGCATCGTGCCGTAGCGCACGGCGTTGGTACCGCTGGCCCTCGTCGCGCTCATGCCGCCAATGGTGGCGTCAGCGCCCGGATCGATCGGAAAGAACAGGCCGGTGGATTTGATTTCTTCGTTCAACTGCTTGCGTGTCACGCCTGGTTGCACCACGACCAGCAAGTCTTCCGGGTTGATGGACAGCACCTTGTTCATGCGCATCAAGTCGATGCTGATGCCGCCTTGCACCGCCAACAAATGACCCTCCAAAGAAGAGCCCACGCCAAACGGAATCACCGGCACCTGGTACTGGGCGCACAGGCGCACCGCGTCCGACACGTCTTGGGTGGACTCGGCAAACACCACGGCAGCGGGGGGCGGCACGGTGGTGAAGGCCGATTCGTCACGGCCGTGTTGCTCGCGCACCACCAAGGCGGTAGAACAGTTGACGCCAAAGCGAGCTTTCAAAGCCTCGATCAAAGCTTCTGGAACGGCGCGTTGGGCTATTTCGGGGGCCAGGTGGGCGGTGTGGCTGGGCGCATTCATGGGTTGTGTCTCCGTGGGGCTTGAGTTGCCTTGTGGTTCATAAGTCTACGCTTTTGAGCCCTTGGGCGCAGTCACGCACAGCGCAAGGACGCGTGTGACCTTGTCAGCGACATGCCGGGCGGACGCGGGCACAATGGCGTTCCATCTCACCGAACATTCAATCGAACCTTGCAAAGAGACTTATGGGCCAACGTTTGACGCAAATTTCCACCCGCACCGGCGACAACGGCACTACGGGTCTGGGCAACAACCTGCGCGTATCAAAAAATAGTTTGCGCGTGCACGCCATGGGCGAGGTGGACGAACTCAACTCCCACATCGGCGTGCTGCTCTGCGAAGACATGTCGCCCGACGTGCGCGACGTGCTGGTGGAGGTGCAGCACCAGCTGTTTAATTTGGGGGGCGAGTTGTCCATCCCCGGTTTTGAGTTGCTCAAGGCCGATGCGGTGGCCGCGCTCGATGCGGCCTTGACCTATTACAACGCTCAACTGCCTAAGCTGCAAGAGTTCATCTTGCCCGCGGGCTCTCGTGGCGCGGCGCTGGCGCATGTGTGCCGCACCGTGGCACGCCGCGCCGAGCGGGCCGCGGTGGCGCTGGGCAACGAAGAGTCGCTGAACGAAACCCCCAAGCAGTACCTGAACCGCTTGTCGGACTTGATGTTTGTCTTGGCCCGCGTATTAAACCGCTTGAATGGCGGCGACGATGTGTATTGGAAAAGTCAGCGCATGGCGCATAACACCGACGATGCGGCTTAACTGCAAAGGCGTAATGGCTGCGGGCTGGATGGCGTTTTCAGCGCTGGCCAGCAGCGCAGCCGCTTCGGCCGAAACTTTGCGGCTGGAATGCGCGGTCGTCTATATGCCCGCCCGCAGCACCTGGGTGCGCACCTTGGCCTTGACGTTGCAGGACCAACAAGTCCAGTCTTTGACGATCGATGGCGTGGTGCCTCATGCTTTTGCGTGGAACGGCGCGCTCTTGATCACCGCCATCGACAACGAGCGCATTCAAATCGATGTGGCGCAGCGGCAATGGCAAAGCGACTACCGTGGCCATGCTTCGGGTCAAGGGCGTTGCGACGCTGTGGAGTGAACGCATCGCGCAGCGCCTTGATAAGGCCCCGCACCCAAACGCTGTCGCCAAGGTGCATCGCACGCGGGTTTTCCGGGTGACAAGGCGTCAGCGCCACTGCTACCCTTGTGCTCATGAATGCAAGCTCTACCCCTCACGCGCCCGCAGACCCGATCGCCCCGTTTGCGCCTCAAATTCGGCTGTATCAAGACTGGCTGAAGGAGCACCTGGGCCTGTCGTTTGAGACCTACAACGAGCTGTGGCAATGGTCGATCACGGACCTGGATGCATTTTGGCAAAGTATTTGGGACTATTTCGACATGCGCTCGCCGACACCCCACAGTCAGGTGCTGGCCAAAAACGCCATGCCTGGCGGGCAATGGTTTCCCGGGGCCCAATTCAACTATGCGCAGCAGGTGTTGCGCCATGTGCAACCGGCCGATCAGGCCGGATTCATGGCCCTGATTTGCCGCAACGAAAAAGGCCAACACAGCGAAATGTCCTGGCCTGAGCTGCGGCGCCAAGTGGCTTCCATGGCCTTGCATTTGAAGGCCCATGGTTTGCAGCCCGGCGACCGCGTGGCGGCGTACTTGCCGAACATTCCCGAAGCCATGGTGGCCTTTTTGGCCACCGTCAGTGTGGGCGGGGTGTGGAGCATTTGCGCGCCCGACATGGGCACGCTGGCGGTGCTGGACCGCTTCAAGCAAATTGAGCCCAAGGTGCTGATCGCGGTGGATGGCGTCACCTATGGCGGGCGCGACCACGACCGCATGACCGTGGTGCAAGAGCTGGTCGACGCCCTGCCTTCGGTACAACATGTGATCATTCACGACAACCTGGGGACCGCCGATTTGGCCAGCAGCGAGGTGGCCAGCGCTGTGCGCATGGCACAGACCACGCAGCAGCATGGCGCTGAAGTCGAAGCCTTTGAGCCGATGTGGCTGCCTTTTGACCATCCTTTGTGGATCGTGTATTCCAGCGGCACCACCGGCTTGCCCAAGCCGATAGTGCATGGCCACGGCGGCACGGTGATCGTGGCGTTGGCTTTGAAAATACTGCACAACGACATTGGCTGCAGCTACCACCCCAACTCATGGGGCGAGCGCTACCACTGGTACAGCTCCACAGGCTGGGTGATGTGGAACGCGCAACTGGGCGGCTTGCTCAACGGCACCACCTGCATCATTTACGACGGCAACCCCGGCGGCAGCAAAGACAACCCCGATTGGGGCACGCTGTGGCGCTTTGCGGCCGAAATGAAAGTGACGTTCTTCGGCGCCGGCGCGGCCTTTTTTGCCAACTGCCACAAGGCGGGCGTGGACCTGACCCAATGCGGCGACTTGTCGAGCGTGCGCGCTTTGGGCACCACGGGCTCGCCCTTGTCGCCGGACACCCAAAATTGGGGCACCGAGCAGTTTCGCCGTGTGGCGCAAACCTTTGCGCCCGAGCAGCATGTGCCCGACATTTGGTGGTGCAATATTTCGGGCGGCACCGATTTTTGTGGCGCCTTCATCGGCGGCAACCGCGAGTTGCCGCAAGAAGCGGGCGTGATGCAATGCCGCTTGCTCGGCTGCGCGGTCGAAGCCTGGAACGAAGCCGGCGAGCCGGTGCTGGGCGAAGTGGGCGAGTTGGTGTGTACCCAGCCCATACCGTCCATGCCCTTGTATTTTTGGGGCGACCAGGGCAACGCCCGGTATCTCGCCAGTTACTTTGAGATGTACCCCGCCGGTCACGGCCGCAAACCCGGTGGCGGTGACGCTGGCCCGGAAATGGGCGGCGTTTGGCGCCACGGCGATTGGTTGCGCATCGGCACGCCCGAAGCTGGCGGCGAGGGCTGTGTGATTTTTGGCCGCAGCGATGCCACCATCAACCGCCACGGCCTGCGCATGGGCACCAGCGAGCTGTACAGCGCGGTGGAGGCCTTACCTGAAGTGATGGACAGCATGGTGGTGGACTTGGAATACCTGGGCCGCGAAAGCTATATGCCTTTGTTTGTGGTGCTGCGCAGCGGCACCACTATGGACGCAGCCTTGCAAGCCAAGATCAACAACGCGATCAAAACGGCACTCAGCCCGCGCTTCATTCCCAACGAAATGTTTCAGGTGGCGGAAATCCCGCGCACTCTGTCCGGTAAAAAGCAGGAGTTGCCCATCAAAAAACTGATGCTGGGCCAGCCGCTGGAAAAGGTGGTGAACAAAGACGCCATGGCCAACCCCGGTTGCTTGGATTGGTATGTGGCTTTGGCTCAAACGCACTTGGCCAAGGCGGCGGCGCACTGAAGCGGGTGCGGGTCACGGCGCCTTAGGTGTTCTCGGGCAACACCTTGGCGGGGCGGTGTCGCTGCGCCCGGTAAATCGACGCCCGACCCGAAAACAAATAGCTCACTGCGCAGGCCAGGGCGGCAAACGCACCCACCTCAAAGCCAAACAACTCCATGGCCATGACGGTACAGGCCAAAGGGGTGTTGGCGGCACCGGCGAATACCGCTACAAACCCGACGGCAGCCATTAGGCCCACCGGCATTTGCAATAAAGGCGCCAAGGCGTTGCCCAGTGTGGCCCCGATGTAGAACAGCGGCGTGACCTCTCCTCCTTTGAAACCCGCGCCCAAAGAGGCCACGGTCAGGGCGAGCTTGGCTGCAAAGTCCCAAGGTGCCAGAGGCTGCGAAAACGCCTCAACGATGACGGGAATTCCCAAGCCGATGTAACGGTCGGCCTGGCCCCACCAAACGATGGCGGCGATCAGCGCGCCACCTATCAAGGGCCGCAAGGGCGCGTACGGGATGAGCTGTTTCATCCACGCGCTCAGGCCATGGGTGCTGATGGCAAACACGCGCCCGGTCAGGCCCATCAGGCCGCCGGCCAAGACCATGGCGGTCAGGCTCCACGTGCTGAGTGTGGGCAGGCTGCCTGCGCTGTAAAGCGTGTGCTGCACGCCCCACCACAGGCCCACGTGGTCCGCGGCCACCGCCGCCACCATACAAGGGAGCAAGGCGGCCCAGCGCATGTGGCGCAGCGCTGGACCGGCCAACACCTCAAGCGCAAACACCGCGCCGGCCAGTGGCGTGCCAAAGACTGAAGCAAAGCCCGCAGCGATGCCCGTCATCAACACCACCCGGCGTTGCGGCGCAGACAACTTGAATTGGTGGCAAAGCTGATCGGCCAAGGCGCCGCCCATTTGCACCGCCGTACCCTCGCGCCCGACCGAGGCGCCGAACAGATGCGAGACCACGGTGCTGCCCAAAATCAGCGGCGCCATGCGCAGCGGCACGACTTGGCGAGGGTCGTGAATTTCATCGATCAGCAGGTTGTTGCCCGCGTCCACCGAGCGCCCCCATTTCAGGTACAGCCCGCCCACGGCAAAACCCGCGAAAGGCAAACCCAGAATCAACCAGCGGTGCGCCTCACGTGTGTGCGTGGCCCAGTCCAAAGAAAACAAAAACAGCGCGGACGCTGAGCCTGCCAGGACGGCAACCCCCAGGCACAGACATAGCAACAAGCCCGCGGCGCGTGCTTTGCTTAAGAAAAAATACAAGCTTGGCAATCCAAAAAACCTATTCACTCGGAACGCAGGAAAAAGTGAGGCAATGAGTCATATCACGTTGAAGGTTTGCGTCAGCACACCTTGAAGTCCGCGGTCGTCCAGCCATTCGGCCCTGAACTCGGCTGTTTGATCGGCGCGCAGGTAAAACTCAAAGTAGGGATTGGTCGCAATGCCGGAAGACGGTTCCACGCGCAACACCTCTTGTTGGCCCAGTGTACAGGTCAGTTGCCGGATCACGTTGCGGGGCACCAGTTTCCCGCTGAGGTCTTGCAAATAGCCCGTGTCCATGGGGTGTTGAATCGACAAGCGCACCTTCACCACATCGCCCTCGGTGATCCGATCGGGCCATTGCACGCGAGCGATGGCCATGGTCAAGAGGCGTCCACGCAAGCAGATTCCGTGACGATGATTTCCATGCGGTCGTAACGGAACTCGCCGCTCGACAGTCGGGCCAACGCCACCACGTCCTGTGTGCCGGCCAAGCGCACCCGCGTGCTGATCTCGGCGCGGCCATTCCATGGCCCCAAATGAAATACCGCCATGTGGGAGACAGGGTTTCGCTGCGACAAGAGATGCACATGCGTCACATGGTCTTGCGTGGTCATCGGGCTGATCACCTGGACTTGCATCGGCACCAAGGAGCCGTTTTCGGCGAGGATGGGCGCGGTCAGCATGACATCCATTTTCACCAGTTTGGCTCCAGCAACCCAGGGCTTCACCATCTCTTCAAAAGACAGCAGATGCCCGGAATTCATTTGCTGGCCATGCGCAGAGCGCACCCCCGCGGCAATCCAGGGCACTCCGCTCAGCAAGAGACCCATCAGCCCTCGGCGCCTTGCGTATCCCCTTCGGTTCATGCCGTCTTGCCTTGTACCCTTGCCAAACTCAAGCCATGGTTTTTCAAAGGCAAAGAGCGGATGCGTTTGCCCAGTGCCGCAGAAATGGCATTCACCAGGGCCGGCGCCAAGGGCGCCTGCGCGGGTTCGCCGACGCCGCCCCAAAAGCCGCCGGTGGGGGCAATCACCACCTCGACCTTGGGCATTTCGTTCAAGCGCATCATGCGGTAGTCATGAAAGTTCGATTGCTCGACACGGCCTTCCTTGATGGTGTTTTCGCCCCAGAAGATGGCGGTCAGGCCATGCACCACGCTGCCCTGGAACTGCGCCACGATGTTGTCGGGGTTGACGGCATACCCGGGGTCGATGCCAATCACCACGCGGTGGATCTTGACCTCGTTCTTGGCGTTGACGGAAACCTCGCACACACACGCGGTCCAGCTGCCATAGCCTTCGGTTTCGGCCACGCCGCGAAACACCCCTGGGGGCAAGGCGCTGCCCCAGCCTGCGGCTTTGGTCACGGCCTCCAAAATGCTGCGGTCGCGTTTGGACTTTTCGTTGTTGGGCAGCATGGCCAGACGAAAGGCCACCGGGTCTTTGCCTGCGGCTTGAGCCAACTCGTCAATGAAGCATTCGCGCCCATAGGGGTTTTGCGAGTGCCCCACCGAGCGCCAGAAGCCCACGGGCACATTGGTGTTGCGCTGCGCGTAATCAACCAAAGTGTTGGGAATGTCGTAGGGGTGGTCATTGAAACTTGCGACTGCCTGACCGTCAATGCCTTTGGGCAAAGGCAGCTTGAGCAGCGTGGCCAGAATCGACGGCGCGCTGACTCGGATGTGCAGCGCGTCGACTTTGCCGCTGGCGTCCAGTCCGGCCTTGAAGCGCATCAGGCTGGCGGGGCGGTACAGGCCGTGCTGGATTTCTTCTTCGCGTGTCCACAGCATCTTGACGGGTTTGCCCGCCATGGCCTTGGCAATCATGACGGCCTGGCGTGTGAAGTCTTGGGGGCTCTTGCGGCCCAGACCGCCGCCCAGTTGCACCGGATGCACTTTCACATTCGGCTGGGGCACGCCGGCCGTGGCCGCGCCCACAGCCAAGGTGGCCTCAGGGTTTTGGGTGGACGACCAGATCTCCAACTTGTCCCCCTGTAGCCAAGCGGTGCACACCATGGGCTCCATGGTGGCGTGGGCCAAATAGGGCGTGAAGTAATCAGCCCCCACCACTTTGGCCGCCTTGCTCAAGGCTTCAGCCGTATTGCCGTCGTTGCGGGCTACGGCCAGTTCAGTTTGCTCCATGCCTGCTTTGAAGTGGGCCATGATGGCCGCGCTGCTCAGCGTGCCGTGCTCGCCCACATCCCAATCCACCACCACTTCGCGCAAAGCCTCTTTGGCGCGCCACCAGTTGTCAGCCACCACGGCCACAAACTCGCCCAGGTTCAGGACCTTGACGATGCCTCGGCGGTTCTCCACCTTGGACGCGTCCATGCTTTTGACCTTGCCGTTGAACACGGGGCAAGCGGCAACTGCCGCATGCAGCATGCCGGGCAATTGTGTGTCGATGCCATAACGGATGCGACCGGCCACGATATCTGGAATGTCCACGCGGGCAATCGGTTTGCCGATCAGGACCCAGTCTTTCGGGTCTTTGAGCTGGACCTCTTTGGGCGCTTCGAGTTGGGCGGCGGCCGCCGCCAATTGGCCGTAACTCAGGCTGCGTTTGCTTGGCGCATGGCTTACTTTACTCAGCGCCGCCTTGCATTCAGCGGCCGGAACGCCCCATTGTTGGGCGGCGGCGGCGATCAGCATGTGGCGCGCGGTGGCGCCGGCTTTGCGCAGGTACTCCTGCGAGTTGCGAATCGTGCGACTGCCCACTGAGGCCATGTCGCCATAAGCCCGTTTGGTGCGCAAATTCTCATGGGCTGTGGCGTATTCGACGCGGACTTTTTTCCAGTCGGCATCGAGTTCCTCGGCAATGATCATGGGCGCGGACGTCATGCTGCCTTGGCCCATTTCGGCGCGCGCGTAGCGGATGACGATGGTGTCGTTGGGCTCGATCTCAACCCAGACATTGAGCTGCGGGGCGTTGGCCGCGCTGGCCCGCTCGGGCACAAAAAATCCCAAAGACAAACCCGCTGTCGTGCCGCTGGTGACTTTGAGGAAATGGCGCCGGTCCATGCCGGCGTTCAAGCTGAGTTTGTTCATGCGCGGGCCCCCTTGTTGGCCACGGCATGAATGGCCGTGCGGATGCGCGCATAGGTGCCGCATCGACAGATGTTGCTCATGGCCGCGTCGATGTCTTCGTCGCTGGGCTTGGGTTTTTTCTTCAGCAGTGCCACGGCCGCGAGCATCTGGCCGCCTTGACAGTAGCCACACTGCGGCACCTGGTGGTCGATCCAGGCCTGCTGAACTGCATGCAGTTGCCCCTTGTTGGCCAAGCCTTCGATGGTGATGACTTTTTGCCCTGCCGCCCCCGATACGGGGTATGCGCATGAGCGCACCGGCTCGCCATTGAGCAACACCGTGCAAGCACCGCATTGCGCAATGCCACAGCCGAATTTCGGCCCCTTGATGTCCAGCTCGTCGCGCAAGGCCCAAAGCAAAGGCATTTCAGGTTCGGTGTCGAGCGTGTGATTGTGGCCATTCACTGTCAGCTTCATGTCTATCGTCTCCCCATGTATGCAAATGGAAAGACTATGACTTGCCGGCGACCTTCATGCAATTAGGAAACTACGCACAAAACCAAACGCAGAGCTCCAATGAGTCGCTTGCGTGACGGGGCAGCGAAAGCTCTGCCGAACTCGCTCAAACGCCACTGCAGAGGATCAGGACGCGGACTCGCTGGTAAGCAGCACACCGCGTCGGATTTGGTCGCGCTCGATGGACTCGAACAAGGCTTTGAAATTGCCTTCACCAAAGCCATCGTCCGCGCGCCGTTCAATGAACTCAAAGAACACCGGGCCCAGTTGGTTTTGCGAAAAAATTTGCAGCAGCAGTTTGGGCTGCCCGCCTTGGGTCGAACCGTCCAGCAAAATGCCACGCGCTTGCAAGTCGGGCACATGCACGCCGTGACCGGGCAAGCGCTCTTGCAGCATCTCGTAGTACACCTCGTTGGGCGCGGTCATCAAAGGCACGCCCGCCAGCTGCAACCGGTCGACCGTGTCGATCAGGTTGTCGGTCAACAAGGCGATGTGCTGAATCCCCTCGCCGTTGTAGGCCATCAAAAACTCTTCGATCTGGCCCGAGCCCTTGGACGACTCTTCGTTCAGTGGGATGCGAATCTTGCCGTCGGGCGCTGTCATGGCTTTGGAGGTGAGGCCGGTGTGTGCGCCCTGAATGTCAAAGTAGCGGATCTCGCGGAAGTTGAACAGCCGCTCGTAAAAGCTGGCCCAAAAGCCCATGCGCCCCCGGTACACGTTGTGCGTGAGGTGGTCGATGAGTTTGAGGCCATGGCCCACCGGGTGGCGCTCTGCGTCGTCTAAAAATTCAAAGTCGATGTCGTAAATCGACTTACCGTCTTCAAAGCGGTCGATCAAATACAGCGGTGCGCCACCAATGCCCTTGATGGCGGGTAGACGCAGTTCCATCGGTCCGGTCGGGATCTCAATGGGTTGAGCACCCAAAGCAAGAGCGCGAGCATAAGCTTGGTGCGCATCTTTGACGCGAAAGGCCATGCCGCAGGCCGAAGGGCCGTGCTCTGCGGCAAAGTACGCTGCGGCGCTGCTGGGCTCTTGGTTGACGATGAAGTTGATGTCGCCTTGGCGGTACAACAACACGTTTTTAGACCTGTGTTTGGCGACCAGGCTAAAGCCCATGGCCTCAAACACAGGGCCGAGCACGGCCGGATCGGGGGAGGCAAATTCAACAAACTCGAAGCCGCACAACCCCATCGGGTTGTCAAATAAATCAGACATGAGAACACTCCAGAAAAAAAGATCAACGAAAAACCACCGGCATCACAACGATGCAGGAGGTGCGCCCGGCTTGCCGCGCGTGCTGCGGGCCAAGTGAACGCCAATGATCAAAATTTGTCTGGACATGTGTTGTGGATGGAGTGACCTAAAGGGGCCCGAAGGCTCAGTCTAACGGCTTTCATCCGGCTTGTGGCCCGTGTGTGACAGGGCCAAGGGTTTTGCCTGTCGTGCAGCGCGGCAGATGG
Source organism: Comamonadaceae bacterium (assembly GCA_947452785.1). GTDB lineage: Bacteria > Pseudomonadota > Gammaproteobacteria > Burkholderiales > Burkholderiaceae_C > Limnohabitans_A. Next base: position 28,799 of record CANGDZ010000039.1, read on the forward strand.
TTCAGAATGGATGAGCCGAACCTTTGGAGCATGTGCATGAAAAAATGGGTTTTCACCTTGGGTGCCTTGTGGATCAGCCTGGCGAGCAGCCCGTTGTGGGCGCAAGACAAATTTCCGAGTCACCCGGTGACCCTGGTGGTGCCGCAAGTGGCCGGAGGTGCCAACGACGCCATCGCCCGCGTCTTGGCGCAAAAATTGACCGAGCAAACCGGCCAGTCGTTTATCGTCGAAAACCGGCCCGGTGCGGGCGGTAATGTGGGCACGGTGTCCGCGGCCAAAGCCAAGCCCGACGGCTACACCTTGCTGGTCACGGCCGACAGTGTGCAGGTCATCAACCCCGCCCTGTACGCCAAAACCGGTTTCGATCCGGTGAAAGACTTTGAGCCCGTGGCGCCGTTGGCCAAGGCCGGCTATGTGCTGGTGGCCAACCCCACGTTTGCGGCGAACACGGTGGCCGAGTTCATCAGTCTGACCAAAATGCAGCCTGGCAAATATGCGATTGCCTCAGCTGGCAATGGCACCTTGAATCACCTGATTGGCGAGATGCTGCAAAAAGCCGCCGATATCAAACTCCAGCACATCCCCTACAAAGGCGCAGCCGCGGCGGCCACCGACGTGGTCAGCGGCCAGGTGCCGCTGTCGGTGCAGAGCATGCCCTCGTCGATCGCCTTCATCAAGGCTGGCCGGCTCAAGGTGCTGGGTGTGGTGAATGAGAAACGCGTGCCCGCCTTGCCCGACGCGCCGACCATTGGCGAAACCCTCAAAGGCTTTGGTGCCACCCCCTGGTACGGCTTGTTTGCGCCGGCCGGAACGCCCAAGGCGGTGACCCTCTTTCTGCAAAATGAAATTGGCAAAGCGCTGGACGATCCCGATGTGCGGGCCAAGCTGGCCAATTTGGGTTGCGAGCCCTTCAAAGGCAGCTCTGAGCAACTGGCGCAAATCGTCAAAGACGACTTGACCCGCTGGGCCAAGATCGTCAAAGAGTCGGGAGCGACAGTGGACTGATGCGCTTACGCGCCAGCCGCATTGTGCGCGCGTTCAGGCGGATACGGCGCGCTCTTTCTTCACCGAGTCACGCGCCAGCACCGGCGCAATGGCCTGCGCCAGGACCGGGTAGGCCTGACTCCAAGCCAACTCAGGGAACCTGAAATCCAAATACTTCAACGCACAAGCCACGGTGATCTGGCCAATGTGCAGATCGCCCGCCAACACAGCGGGGTTCTGGTTCAAATAACTCAGCGATGTGTGAATTGCATCCAGCTTGCCCGTCGTCCACTCGGCCCAGCGCAAAGCCTCAGGGCGCACCATGTTTTCATAACGGGTCAGCAAGGCGGCGTCCAAAATGCCATCGCCCAAAGACTGCAGCGTCATCGCACGCCAACGGGCGGCGCCGCTGGCAGGGAACAGTTTGCCGCCGCCCAGGTCGTTCAAGTACTCGCAGATCACCCGACTGTCGTACAGCGCCTGCCCGTCATCGGTCACCAAGGTCGGCACTTTGCCCAGCGGGTTGTTGGCGATGATGCTGGTATCCCGGTTCACCGGGTGCGCGCTGGAGGCCAGCAAAGTGATGCGATCGCTCAGGCCGAGCTCGTCGGCCACCACCATGCACTTGCGGACATAGGGGGATGTGGGGGCAAAGTGAAGTTTCATGGCTGCAGTATTGGGCAAAGCTGCAGCTGAGCGTGTCACACAGCAGACGCATCAATTGTCGTGTTTAAAACGATGGCAATACCCAGGCGTATTGCCATCATTACACAGTTGTATTACGATGTGATACGCAACTTGTTGTTGCCTGTTTGGACTATTTAAGGGAACGACATGAGTACATTGACCGTGCGTTTGACGGATCGCGAAGATCGCGATCTGCAATTGGCTTGTGAGCAGACCGGCAAGACCAAAAGCGAAGTGGTGCGCGATTTATTGGCCGAATCCTTGCGCAGCTATCGCTTGCGCCAGGCTTTGCAATCAGCGCATGCCGAGTTGGGCGGTGCTGCTAGACAGGCTGGCTGGCTCACAGAAGAGGACATCTTGCAGGATGTGTCGTGAAGGTCTTTCTCGACACCAACGTCTGGTTGTCGGCCACGGTGTTTGCGGGCTTGTGTGAGGCGATCCTGACCGAATGCCATAAGCGCGGCTGGCTATTGACCACCCCACTGGTGCAGGCTGAGGCCCACGATGTGCTCAAGCGCAAATTTCCGCACTTGCCACAATCACAGGCACTGTTTGACGCCATCTGGTTAGAGGCCACCTGCGTGCAAGACCTGGACGAGCCAGCAGATGACAACGATGTCCGGCTGGTCAAGGCGGCCAGTCAGGCGGGTGCTGCGGTGTTCGTGACAGGCGATCGACGCGTGCTGACTTGGGCCCGAGAAGGTGAGATGCAAATCTTGAGCCCTAGAGAGGCTTGGGTGCAATTGTTTGCGAGCAGCGCCCGCAGTTAGCACTTCACCCCATTGAATGCAAAACGGCGTGCCCACTTACGCAGGCACGTCGTTATTGTTTGAAAGGTCCGAATCAGTTCTTATGCAACTCAGCGTTCAACTCGCCCCAGCTCTTATTGCGCGGGATGGCGTGCAACGCACCCGACTGTGAATCGCGGCGGAAAAGGATGCCGTTTTGGCCTGACAGTTCTTTGGCTTTCATCAGACTTCCGTCGGGCATTTGCACGCGGCTACCGCCGGTGATGTAACAACCGGCTTCGACGATGCAGTCGTCGCCCAGCGAGATGCCGATGCCGGCGTTGGCGCCCAGCAGGCAGCGCTTGCCGACCTTGATGACTTCTTTGCCGCCACCCGACAGCGTACCCATGATGGACGCGCCGCCGCCGATGTCGCTTGCGTCGTCCACCACCACACCCGCGCTGATGCGGCCTTCGACCATGCTGGCGCCCAAGGTGCCGGCGTTGAAGTTGCAAAAGCCTTCATGCATCACGGTCGTGCCGCTGGCCAGGTGCGCGCCCAGGCGCACGCGGTCGGCGTTGGCGATGCGCACACCGGCGGGCACCACGTAGTCGGTCATTTGCGGGAACTTGTCCACGCCTTTGATTTCAAGCAGACGGCCTGCAGCACGGGCTTTCATGCGTGCGGTGGGTACTTCGCTCACGGCGCAAGGACCAAAATTGGTCCAAGCCACGTTGGCCAGCAGGCCAAAGATGCCGGCCACGTTGGCGCCGTGCGGCAACACCAGGCGGTGGCTCAGCAGGTGCAGGCGCAGGTAGGCGTCGTGCGTGTCGGCAGGCGCGTCGGCCAGCGATTTGATTTCGGTGCGCACGGCGACTACGGTCACGTTGCGCACGCTGCAGGCGGCCAGCGCCTGTGCGGCTTCGGAGCCCAAGGCGCTCACTGCTTCGGCGGCGGTCAAGCGGGTGGTGCCGCTTTGGGCAACATCGCCCGCCAGTTCAGGGGCTGGAAACCAGGTGTCCAGCACGGTGCCGTCAGCGGCGATGGTGGCCAGGCCCGTGGCGCGTGCGCCGGTAGTTTGGGAAGTGCTCATTTTTGCTCCGAAAAAATGGCCCGCAGTGTACTCGGGCCGTTGGAAATCTAAAGGGGTAATTATCGGGGATGGCTGGGATTCGCATTGACAATATCGAATGATGCCAAAATGAACCGAAATTTGACGAAATGTGAGGCTCCCCATGAACAGAATCACTTTGACTCCCGGGCAACGCGGCGGACGGCCTTGTATCCGCGGGCTGCGGATTTCGGTCTATGACGTCTTGTCCATGCTGTCCAGTGGCATGTCGGTGACTGAAATTCTGGAAGACTTCCCCGAATTGCAAATAGAAGACATCTCGGCTGTGCTGGCTTACGCCGCAGACCGCGAGCACAAAGTCCACACCCTGGCGGTGCAATGAAATTGTTGCTGGACGAGAACCTGTCGCGCAGATTGGTTCCTTTTTTACTGCACGATTTTCCTGGCAGTTCACAAGTGGTGCTGTTGGGGCTGGAGTCCGCAACCGACACCCAAGTTTGGCAAACCGCAAAAGATCAAGGTTTCGTGATCGTAACGCGCGATGCCGACTTTGAAGAGTTGTCATTGGTTTGGGGCCAGCCACCCCAAGTGATTTGGCTGAAAATCCAAAATCAAACGCGTGCTGCCACCCTCAGAATTTTGCTTGAAAACCGCGAAGCCATTGAAGCCGCTTTGAATTCAGGCCAGGCCTGTGTGGAAGTCACTTCATGACGTCTTGAGGTTGATTGGCAATATCCCTTTTGCACCCAGACCCGCGTCGAACACACCCTCTGAATTACCTATCCGGCCGCCAGGGTTTGCCGTTCAGCCGTTCACGTTCACCACCATCCGCCCACGCACTTGACCGGCCAAAATCGCGGCGCCCAGGTCCAGGGCTTCGGCCAAGTTCACTTCGCGCGTCATGCGCTCCAGCTGCGCCGTATCCAGGTCTTGTGCCAAACGGGCCCAAGCGGCTTCGCGCAAGGCGCGGGGGGCCATCACGCTGTCGATGCCGACCAGCGTGACGCCGCGCAAGATAAAGGGCGCGACGCTGGACGGGAAGTCCATGCCTTGCGCCAGGCCGCAGGCCGTGACCACGCCGCCGTATTTCGTGCTGGCGCAGGCGTTGGCCAGGGTGTGGCTGCCCACGGTGTCGACCACGCCAGCCCAGCGTTCTTTGGCCAGGGGTTTGCCAGGGGCACTTAACTCGGCCCGGTCGATGATGTCCGCTGCGCCCAGCTGGCGCAGGTAGTCGGCTTCTTGCGGCCGGCCGGTGCTGGCCACCACTCGGTAGCCCAGCTTGGCCAAGAGCGCAATGGCCACGCTGCCCACACCGCCGCCTGCACCGGTGACCAAAATGTCGCCCTTGTCGGGCGTGACGCCGTGTTTTTGCAGCGCCGTCACGCAAAGCATGGCGGTGTAGCCTGCAGTGCCAATCGCCATGGCTTGGCGCGTTGTGAAGGCGGCGGGCAGTTTCACTAGCCAGTCGCCTTTGAGCCGCGCTTTTTGCGCCAAGCCGCCGCTGTGGCTTTCGCCCACGCCCCAGCCGTTGAGCACGACTTGGTCGCCTGCTTTGAACAAGGGGTGCTGGCTGTCGGTCACGGTGCCGGCCAGGTCAATGCCGGGCGTGAGCGGGAACTTGCGCACCACGGGCGACTTGCCGGTGATGGCCAGGCCGTCTTTGTAGTTGATCGTGGAGTAATCCACCTGCACCGTCACATCGCCTTCGGGCAAGGCGCTGTCATCGAGCGTCTGCAAGGTGCAGCGGTAACCAGAGTCGTCTTTGTTGATTTGCAGGGCTTGGTAGGTCATGTGGGTCTTATATGGATGCCTCCCGGGTAGCAAGAGAAATTTGTGTTGTGTTGCGAAGAAGTCGGCTGCTCTCTTATATCCGGCCTTGATTGCGTGGTCCGTCTGATTTCCCAGACTCGCCCGCTGGCCCCGATGCATATCCGCTGACAAGC
>CANGDZ010000040.1 GCA_947452785.1 Comamonadaceae bacterium
GTTCTTGTTCATCAGCTCGTGGTTTACGCTCTACGCTTCCTCCCCACGCTCGGTCGCCCTCACGCAGTTGCGCTTCACTTTGCTCACTGTGACCAGCTCGCAGCGGGACTTGCACCCGCAGGTATGCGCCCATGTCGGGCACACCAGGTGTGCGCCCATGCTGGGCGCACGATCACCAAAGGCTGTGACGTCACAGCCTTTTTTTCGCCTGCATTTTCTGAAATTGATGTACGTCAAGAATTAAAGGTCTTGCCAAGATTAAGCTTGGTCAATGCCCAACCCAACTCCACCCATCCAAAAAACCTCTTTACCGCCTATTCAATCCATTGAATTCGATCAACCCCTGAAATGGTTGGTTCTGGGCTGGAAAGACATTGCACGCCATCCCTTTTGGAGCTTGTTACATGGGGCCGTGATGTCCATCGCAGGCCTGTTGATCACGGTCTTGGCACATGACCGTTTTTGGCTTTTAGCAGGTGCTATTTCAGGATTTTTGGTGGTGGCACCGGTCTTGGCCACCAGTTTATACGCCATGAGTCGCGCGGATGAACGGCAGGAAAAGGTGGATGCTGCATTGCTCTTGAAAACTTGGACACGCTGGCAACTTCACGCAAGGCAAGACCCAGCAGGCTATTGGAGTTTGATTCAATTTGGCTTGTTATTGGCATTGGCTGCCACAGGATGGGTTTTAACCTCTTCTGCCTTGATCACTCTCGCTGCCAGCCAACCGATTCATACCCCTATGGATTTCATCCACCATGTTGTCTTAGCACCACAAGGCTCTTTGTTTGAAATTTGGCTGGTCATGGGCGGTTTGATGGCCGCACCCATCTTTGCCTCCAGTGTGGTGTCCATGCCTTTGCTGTTGGACAAACGTGTCACTGTCATGCAAGCTGTCATGACCAGTTGGAAGGCGGTCATCACACACCCTGTGATCCTGGCTTTTTGGGCCTTCTTGATCATGGGTTTTGCCACCTTGGGCTTGATGTCGCTCTTCTTAGGCCTGATCTTCGTCATTCCGATGTTGGGACACGCCAGTTGGCATGCCTACAAAGACTTGGTGGACACACACCATTTGCCAGACCGTTTGTCTTCTGAGGTTCTCTGATGTGGGGATTCACTGAAACACAAATTGCCGGTTTTGGATTGACCGTCGGCGTGGGTGCGTTTATGGCCTATATGCTGTTCATCATCGGCCATTTAGCCTGGGAATCCAAAGCCGGAAAGTTTGGTACTTTTGTTATTTTTTTAGGTCTGGCCTTCGGCATGGTGGGTTTTGTGGCCAAAGGCTTCATCCAGTGGTTTCTGGAAAAGTGATCTGTATAAAGTTGTGGATAGTTTGACTCAAAAGACCAAGTTATCCACAGCAATCTTCAAAGTGGCAAAGTTGTTCATATTTCAGATACAGCACACAAGCAGACTCATGCACATGGGTACAGACAAGCTAAGTCTTTGAAAGATATGAACTTTAAAACCTTGTCCACAGAAGAGCCGCTCCCTTATCTACTACTACTATATTAATATAAAGAAATAAGAGAAAGAGAGGGGATAACCTTGAGAGGTAAAATCTGTCTCTTTCAAGCCCACGGGATCCATGTTGTCCGCTTCCGCTTCAAGCTCCTCAATCAGTTATGAAATCAAAAGTGCCGACTTGGCACTGGTGGCACTGTTATTGAAAACGGCTCACATCGACACCCTCGCACATGATTTGAAAAGACAACTGGCAGAAACGCCCGATTTTTTTGATCAAGAACCTGTGGTGATTGATTTAAGTGGCTTACCCGAACCAGAAAAAGCGCAAGCGGTTGATTTTCCCCGTTTGATGGCGCTGTTGCGGTCGCATAGCATGTTGCCGATTGCCTTGCGCTCAGGTTCACCCGAGCAGATGCAAGCGGGCAAAGCGGCAGGATTGATCGACGCTACCTACGCGCGAATTTTGAAAACACCGGTGGCCACACCAACGCCTACAGCAGCACCCGCTGCGGTTGCCAAAGCGGCCCCCGCTAAATCACACCCTATGGAGGCAGTCACTGCACTGGGTGCTTTGGTGATCGACAAACCTTTACGCTCCGGTCAGCAAATCTATGCCAAAGGCCGCGATTTGGTGATTTTGGCCATGGTCAATCCTGGTGCTGAAGTGATTGCCGATGGCAACATCCATGTGTATTCCACTTTGCGCGGCAAAGCCATTGCAGGGGCCAGGGGCAACAGCCAGGCCATGATCTTTGCGCAGTGCATGGAGCCTGAATTGATCTCGATTGCGGGTGTGTACCGAACCAGCGAAAATGCTTTGCCTGTTGATATCTGGGGCCAAGCCGCCCAGGTCAGCCTCAAACCGAGCCCTGAAGGCGAAAAACTGGTCATCCAGCGCCTTAAATCTTGATTTTCAATTTCATTTTCGAATTTTTATCTCTCAGAAAGACCTATCACCCATGGCAAAAATCGTCGTTGTGACTTCCGGCAAAGGTGGTGTGGGTAAAACCACCACCAGCGCCAGTTTTGCCACAGGCTTGGCCCTGCGCGGCTTGAAGACTGTGGTCATTGACTTTGATGTGGGTTTACGCAACCTCGACCTGATCATGGGTTGTGAGCGCCGCGTTGTGTATGACTTCATCAATGTGATTCAAGGTGAAGCCAACCTCAATCAGGCCCTGATCAAGGACAAACAGTGTGAAAACTTGTTTGTGCTGGCGGCTTCGCAAACGCGCGACAAAGACGCATTGAGCCAGGAAGGCGTAGAGAAGGTTTTGAACGATTTGGCAGGGATGGGCTTCGACTACATCGTTTGCGACTCTCCTGCGGGCATTGAGACGGGTGCATTGATGGCCATGCACTTCGCCGACGAAGCGCTGATCGTCACCAACCCCGAAGTGTCTTCGGTACGCGATTCAGACCGTATTTTGGGTATGTTGGGTAGCAAAACCAAACGTGCGATTGAAGGTGGCGATCCGATCAAAGAGCATTTACTTATCACCCGCTACAACCCGAACCGTGTGGAAGACGGTCAAATGCTGTCATTGCAAGACATTCAGGACATCCTGCGTGTGCCGCTGATTGGGGTGATTCCTGAGAGCGAAAACGTGTTGCAAGCCTCCAACCAAGGCACGCCAGCCATTCATATGAACGGAGCCGATGTTTCAGAAGCCTACAAAGACGTGATTGATCGCTTTTTGGGTGAAGACAAGCCTTTGCGTTTCACTGAGGTGGAAAAAACTGGCTTTTTCAAGCGTCTTTTTGGGGGGAAATAAACCATGTCTTTCCTTTCATTCCTGCTTGGGGAAAAGAAAAAAACGGCCAGCGTGGCCAAAGAACGTCTGCAAATCATCTTGGCGCATGAGCGCAGTGGACGCAATGCGGCAGAACCTGACTATCTGCCCGCGTTGCAGCGTGAGCTGGTGGCTGTGATCAGCAAATACATCAAAATCAACCCCGACGACATCAAGGTGAACTTGGAACGTCAGGACAATTTGGAAGTGCTCGAAGTCAAAATCGAGCTGCCAGACGCGCGTTAAGCAGTGTTTAAGACCTCTTAACAACAAAAGGGCTCTGAATCACCAGAGCCCTTTTTCATGGAGCAGGCTTTTCAAGCCACAAATTTCGCCATCAAAGCCGTCCATTGCAAGCGTGCGGCCTTGAGGTTGCGATCCTTTACGTGGCCAAAGCCTTTGATCAGTTCGGGAATACGGGCCACGTCCACAGCCAAGCCATGGTTATCAGCGGTTAACTGCGCCAAGATCACGTTCAGGCTGCTTTGGTATTCACCGATCAAGGCACGCTCGGTGCGGCGCTCTTCGCTGCGGCCAAAAACATCGAGTGCCGTGCCGCGCAAAAACTTGAGCCGCGCCAAGACCTTGAAACCGGTGAGCATGAGTGGGCCAAATTTTTGTTTGACGAGTTCGCCTTTGTCGTTGGTCTCTGCGATCAATGGAGGCGCCAGGTGGTAGTTAAGTTTAAAGTCGCCTTCAAACATGCCGTTGACCCGCTTCAAAAACGCGGTATCGGTATGCAAACGGGCCACCTCGTATTCGTCCTTGTAAGCCATTAACTTGAACAGGTAGCGTGCCACGGTTTCGGTCAACACCGTTTTGCCCAGCTTGGACTCGGCTTGCTGCACTTGGCCGACAAAGCGGAGATAGCGTTGAGCGTAGGCTGCGTTTTGGTAGTCTGACAAAAAGGCCACACGACGCTCAATCAGGGTGTCCAAGGCGTCGCGTTTTTTGAACTTAATCACCTGCGACGGCGCCATGATGCGCTGCACCGAAGCCGCGTCGTGCGCCGCATGGCGCCCCCATTCAAAAGCCGTTTGGTTGTTTTGTACTTGCACGCCGTTGAGTTCCATGGCACGCGCAATGCTCTCACGCGACAAGGGGATCCAACCTTTTTGCCAGGCGTAACCCAAGATCATCGGGTTCACATAAATCGTGTCGCCCATCAGTTGATTGGCCATGGCATCGGCATCGAAGGCGCCGACACCGTTCACACCCACGGCTTGCACAATTTCAGCCAGGCATTGCTCGGCAGGATTTTCCCAATTGCCGTTTTTCACAAAGGCCGCTGTTGGTGTGCCGTGTGAGTTCAAGGCCACGCGCGTGCGACCCTGGCGCATGCGCAAAGCCGTTTCTTTGCTGGCGGTCACGATCGGGTCGCAGCCAATGATCACATCGGCGGCGGCCATGCTGACGCGTGTGGTGCGAATATCGTCTTGGTGATTGGCAATCAGCACATGGCTCCAGGTGGCGCCGCCTTTTTGCGCCAGGCCAGCGGCGTCTTGCGTGATGATGCCCTTGCCATCAATGTGACCGGCCATACCCAGCAACTGGCCAATGGTGATGACCCCGGTGCCGCCCACACCCGCCACGACCAATCCATAGGCCTGGGTTAAGACAGGCAAGACCGGTTCGGGTAACGAGCCCAAAGCCGCAGGCGAGGCCGCTTGCGTTTTGGATTTCTTTTTCAGCTGCCCGCCTTCGACGGTAACAAAGCTCGGACAAAAGCCCTTCAGGCAGCTGGTGTCCTTGTTGCAAGTGCTCTGGTTGATGGTGCGCTTGCGGCCAAACTCTGTTTCCAGCGGCTCCACCGAGAGGCAGTTGGATTGCACGCCGCAGTCGCCACAGCCTTCACACACCAACTCGTTGATCACCACCCGCACGGCAGGGTCGACCATGGTGCCGCGTTTGCGGCGGCGGCGTTTTTCGGTGGCACAGGTCTGGTCGTAAATGATGACGGTGCAACCCTTGATCTCACGCATTTCACGTTGGATGCGATCGAGTTCGTCACGGTGGTGCACCGTCACGCCTTCGGCCAGGGTCACGCCATCGTATTTGTCCGGCTCGTCGGTCACTACGTCGATGCGCACCGCGCCTTCGGCGCGCATGCTTTGTGCAATTTGCACTACGCTGTGGCCTTCAGGGCGCTCGCCCACCTGCTGGCCACCGGTCATGGCCACGGCATCGTTGTATAGAATTTTGTAGGTGATGTTCACGCCCGCCACAATGCTCTGGCGAATCGCCAGCATGCCGCTGTGAAAGTAGGTGCCATCGCCCACATTGGCAAACATATGTTGGTCGTGGCTGAACGGCTGTTGACCCACCCATGGCACGCCCTCACCGCCCATTTGGGTAAAGCCCACGGTGCTGCGGTCCATCCACACGCTCATGAAATGGCAGCCGATGCCGGCCATGGCGCGCGAGCCTTCGGGCACGCGCGTGGACGTGTTGTGCGGGCAGCCCGAACAAAACCAAGGTGTACGCTCGCCGATGGCGTTGACATTCAACACCTGCAGGGATCTTTCCTTCGCCTCCAAAATCGCCAATTGCGCATCGATGCGCGCGGTCGTGTCGGCGTCCAGGCCGAGCTTTTTCAGGCGCTTGGCCAAGGCTTTGGCAATCAAGGCCGGCGTCAAATCGGCGTTGGCGCGCAGCAGGGTACGGCTGTGCGGGTTGGAGACCGACCATTCACCGCCGGTGGTTTCGCCTTCTTGTTCGTCGAACTTGCCCAGCACCCTGGGACGCACATCGTCGCGCCAGTTGTACAGCTCTTCTTTTATTTGGTACTCGATCAATTGGCGCTTTTCTTCGATCACCAAAATCTCTTGCAAGCCCGTGGCAAATTCGCGCGTGGAGTGTGACTCCAGCGGCCAGACCACGCCCACCTTGTGCACGCGGATGCCCAGGCGCTGGCAGGTGGCGTCTTCCAAGCCCAGGTCCAGCAAGGCTTGGCGGGTGTCGTTGTAGGCCTTGCCGCTGGCGATGATGCCAAAGCGGTCATGCGGGCCTTGCACCACGTTGTGATTGAGCTTATTGGCGCGAATATAGGCCAGTGCGGCATACCATTTGTAGTCAAACAAACGCGCTTCCTGGTCCAGCGCAGGGTCCGGCCAGCGGATGTGCACACCACCGGGCGGCATCTCAAATTCAGGCAAGATAATTTTCACGCGCTCGGGGTCGATCTCGGCGGTGGCGCTGGACTCCACAATTTCTTGGATGGTCTTCATGCCCGACCAGATGCCTGCAAAGCGGCTCAGTGCGATGCCATGCACGCCCATGTCCAACACATCTTGCACCGAGGTGGGAAAGAACACCGGCAGGCCACAGGCCTTGAAAATATGGTCACTCTGGTGCGCAGCGGTGGAGCTTTTGGCCACATGGTCGTCACCGGCCACGGCCAACACGCCGCCCCAGGGCGTGGTGCCGGCCATGTTGGCGTGTTTGAAGACGTCGGAGCAACGGTCGACGCCCGGGCCTTTGCCATACCAAATGCCAAAGACGCCATCAAAGCGGTTGCTGCCCGGTGGGGCAAACCCCAGTTGCTGCGTGCCCCACAGTGCGGTGGCGGCCAATTCTTCGTTCACGCCGGGTTGAAAGACGATGTTTTGCGCTTGCAAATACGACTTGGCTTTCCACAAAAACTGGTCGTAACTGCCCAGCGGCGAACCTCGATAACCACTGATGAAACCTGCGGTATTTTTGCCTTGCAGCGCATCGCGCTGGCGTTGCAACATCGGCAGTTTGACCAAGGCTTGCACACCGCTCATGAAGGCGCGACCCGTGTCCAAGCTGTACTTGTCGTCCAGCGTCACGGTTTCCAGGGCTTTGCGAATCGAATCGGGAAGTGGGGCGTTCATCAGAGTCTCCAACGCAGAAATCGAAAAGTCAGTGTAGGCCGCGCAGGGCGAGCCCGCTTAGCTTTAGGCGACAAGACCACGGCCTCATTCAGGGCTTGCGCGTTTCGGGCAGAAAACGAACACCTTTGCGTGCCATTCCACCGCCGACGCCAATCGGCGTTCCATCGGCACGCCAGCAGGCCGCGCCTTCCAAGCTGCCATCGTCATGGAATTCGATGGCATTCATGCCGCCGCCCACGTTGGGCACACGCAAGACCGCATGACCCTGATGTTCGAGCGCCGCTTGCAGTTCCGGTGAAAACTTAGGTTCCAGTTCCAGGTCAAATCCCTGCGTCCAGATGCGTGGTGCTTCTACGGCTTGTTGCAAGCTCATGCCGTGATCGATCAGGTTGATCACCGCTTGCAAGGCCGAGGGGAAGATGCGCAAGCCCCCTGGCAGCCCCAAGGCGTAGCGCGGACGGCCGTCCTGCACCACCATCAAGGGCGCCATCGAAGAGGTGACGCGCTTGCCTGGCGCCATCGAGTTGGCGCGGTCGGGTCGGGGGTCGAGCACGTACAGGTAATTGTTCGCAATCAGACCGGTGCCGGGCACCATGTAGCGCGCGCCAAAAACCGAGTTGATGGTCTGCGTCGCACTGACCACCCGCCCGTCGCTGTCGGCCACGGTGATGTGGGTGGTGTGCGCGCTTTCGCTTGGCGACAGGCCTGGCACCCAGGTTTGAGCGCGTTGCAGATCCAACTGGCTTCGGCGCAAGTCCGCGTACGCGGGCGATAACAAGCGCTCAACGGGGACGTTGACAAAGTCGGGGTCGGCGGTGACAGCGGCGCGATCAGCAAACGCCATCTTCAAGACCTCGGCCAACAGGTGCACACTGGCCGGTGTGCCAAAACCCATGGCGCGCAGATCGAAGCCTTCCAACACGTTCAGCATCTGGCCGATGTGCAAAGGCCCAGCGCAGGGCGGTGGCGGACCGATGATGTCAAAGCCCCGATACGTGGAGCGCAATGGGGCCGGGTCGCGCGTGCGGTAGTGGCGCAAATCGTCTGGCGTTAAAAAACCGCCGTGCGCTGCCATGTCGTCGCACAAGGCGCGGCCCAGTGCGCCGCCATACAAGGCCGTGGCGCCTTGCTGCGACACCAATATTAGGGTGTCGGCATAAGCGCCTTGCAGCAAGCGATCCCCTTTTTGCAGCGGCCTGCCCTGCGGTAAAAACACCCCCGCAATTTCAGGATCCAGGGCCATATCGGCGGCGTTATCGGAAATGCAGTCGCTCAGGTATTGCGTCACATGAAAGCCGCGCCCCGCATGCTTGATGGCGGGCGCCATCACATCGTCCAACGACAGGGTGCCGTGTCGCGACAGCATCTGGCACCAGGCCATTAAATTGCCCGGCGTGGCCACGGCACCGCGGCCCAGGCTGTGGCGCCGCCCCACACTTTCCAGCGAGCCTGGTGGCGCAGAAGCGTCGTGTTGAAAGGTGTGCGGCCCTACAGCCTGCGGGCAGGTCCCTTGCCCTTCCAAAATCCGGTGCACGCCGTCAGGTTGGCGCAGATGCGCAAAGCCGCCGCCCAGCAAGCCCACCATCATGGGCTCTACCACCGACAAGGTGAACAGGGCCGCCACGGCGGCGTCTACCGCATTGCCGCCGGCGCACAGCATTTCAGTGCCTGCGGCGGAGGCCAAAGGGTGGTTCGTGACTACCATCCCGCGCGCAGCCCGGGCAGGGCGCTTGTCCGTGTCAAAGTGGGTGCCGCAGATTTTTTGCCAGTGGTTCATAGTGGTTTTATCGGTGTGTTGCAGAGACGGTCTCGCGTCAAGTTAGTCCTGAACGCTTGGAAAGACAAGGGTGCAATCCAGGAGGTCAGTGTTCGCTGCGCTGGGCGGCCATGCTGTCGCCCAGGTTTCAGCCCATAGGGTCAACCACCTTGGCGAGAAAATCGATTCGTGTCTCAATGAAATCTGAAAAGTTAAAAAGAAGCCCCTAAGCCACTGAATTCTTCATCCACCCTCGAGGAGACCCGCATGTTCAAAGCCCCTTTTTCCAAGCGTTCTTTTTCCAAACTTGCGCTCGCGCTGAGCGCAGTCGCCCTGTTTTCACCTGCACAAGCGCAGCAGGGGCCGATCAAAATCGGTCTGTCAACGCCGGTGCAATTGCAGGTCGGTCGCGACACCCAAGAGGCGGCCAAGATGGCGATCGACGAGATCAATGCCAAGGGTGGGGTGATGGGCCGTAAGCTGTCTTTTGTCGTGGCGGATGAAACTGAAAACCCTGAAGTGGGCATCAACGCCATCAAAAAGCTGACGGCCGATGAAAAAGTGGATGTGATCGTGGGCGGTTACACCAGTGGCGTGACGCTGGCTCAGTTGCCCCACATTGCTTCGGCCAAAACCATATATCTGGGTGTGGGTGCGGCATCCCCCTCCATCACCGCCAAGGTCAAGCAAGACTACGACAACTACAAATACATTTTCCGTACCGGCCCCATCCATGCCGTGCACCAAGCCAAAGGCTTGGTCGAGTGGATTTCAGGCCACCTGATCGGCGAGTTGGGCCTGAAGAAAATCGCCATCATTGGTGAGAATGCCAAATGGGTGCAAGACCTGGTGCCAGTGCTGCGCAAAGGCGCGGTCGATGTGGGGGCTGATGTGAGGATGGTGGAGTTCTTTGACACCACGACCTCTGATTTTTCGCCTTTGCTGTCGAAAATCAAAAGCTCCGAGGCGCAGTTCTTGGTGGTGGTGTTGTCACATGCCTCCAGCGATGTGTTTGCTAAGCAGTGGTATGACGCGCGCTTTCCGATTCCCTATGGCGGCATCGACGTGAAGTCGCAAGACGGTGATTTTTTTGATCGCGTCGGCGGCAAGTCGTTGAGCGAAATTGCGGTGAACTTTGCGGTGCGCGCACCATTGACCGTGAAGACCATGCCGTTCTTTGACGAATTCAAAAAGCGCACCGGCCGCGTTCCTGTCTACACCGCTTTCGGCGCTTATGATTCCGTGCACGCCTATGCCCAGGCGGTTGATCGCGCCAAGAGTTTTGACACCAATGCCATCATCAAAGCGTTGGAACAAACCAGCATGCCCGGTGTTGCCGGACTGCTGGAATATGACGACAGCCACGACGTGAAAGCCGGCGGTAAATACATGAACTTGTTGTTCGCCCAGTGGCAAGCCAAGGGCGAACGCGTGGTGTTGTGGCCGAAAAATTTACGCAGCGGCAGCATGATCATGCCGCCTTGGTTGAGCAAATAATTCCACCGAATTCAGGACTGTTTTGCATCATGCAAAGGGACGACTGTGCTTGAAATACTGATCTTTGGTGCCGTTACCAGCGCTATTTATGCCATGCTGGCCGTGGGCTTCACGCTGATTTTTGGCGTGGCCCGCATCCTGAACTTGGCGCATGGCTCCTTCTATGCCCTGGGCGCTTATGGCGCCTATGTGTTGACGACGATTTTCAAGGTGCCGTTGCTTGTGGCGGCGCCGTTGGTCGTGATCGGCGTGGCTTTGTTTGGCATGTTGGTGGAGCGGGTCTTGATTCGGCCCATGCGCACCTCGCAACTGGCGGTATTAATGATCAGCTTGGCAGTGGCCTTGGTGGTCGAGCAAGCCTTGTTCTTGATCTTTGGCTCGGAGTACCGCAACGTGCCCAGTTTCAGCGATCAGAAATACGTGATCGGTGGCGTGGACGTTGCGGGTCAGCGGCTCTTGACCCTGCTGGTGGCGGTAGTGTCGATTGGCTGCCTTTACCTGTTCATTCAAAAGACCCGTCTGGGCAGTGCCATCTTGGCGATCTCACAAGACCCGGAAGCGGCGCAGTACATGGGCATTCCAAGTGACCGCATCTTTGGTGTCGTGATGGCCATGTCGGCCGGTCTGGCCGCCTTAGCCGGCATCATGGCGGGACCGTTTTTGAGTGTGCAGCCCTCTATGCACTTGCTGCCCATCGTTAAAGCCTTTGCCATTGTGGTGGTCGGTGGGCTGGGTTCGATTCCGGGCAGCATTGTGGCGGCCTTGATGTTGGGCTATGCCGAAACGCTGGTGGCCTATGGCATCTCCACGTCGTGGACCGAAATCGTTTCAGTGGCGGCCACTTTGCTGATGCTGGTGCTGCGCCCTGCGGGCTTCTTTGGCAAACGCGCCGCCTTCTGATCTAAGGAAATCCTAATGCAGTTGAAAAACATAGACCGGGGCGGCGCGATCTTGGCGGTGGCGGTGATGGCGGTTTTGCCGCTCGTCTTCGACAGCCGATACCTCATGGGTGTGCTGACCGTGGCTGCGATTTATGGCATTTGGTCGGTCAGCTGGGACTTCATGTCTGGCCTGACAGGCCGGGAAAACTTTGGTCACTCCTTGTTTATAGGCGTGGGCGCTTATGCGGCCGGGTTTCTCAACACCATCTGGGGCGCCAACGCCTGGTGGAGTTTGCCGGCCGGCATGGTGGCGGCGGTGGTGTTTGCCTTGATCATGGGCATTCCCACGCTGCGTTTGAAGGGCCCGTACTTTGCCTTGGCCATGCTCTCGGGCGCGGTCATCATGCAGCGTTTGATGCTGATTTTTTGGGAGTACACCGGCGGCGAGGAAGGCATCAACGGCATTGAGCCGCTGATTCGATCGCCGCTCTACTTTTATTGGTTTGTGCTGGGGGTGTTGGCGCTCACGGTGGCTTTGCTGGGCGGCTTGGCCCGTTCGCGCTGGGGTTTGATTTTGAAGGCCATTCGCGGAGATGAAGCGACATGCCAAGCGGCGGGCTTGAACGTGACGTACTACAAAATTGCCTCGCTCGTCATCAGCGCTGCATTTGCCGGCATGGGTGGCGCCCTGTATGCGCACTACCAGTTGCAGGTCAGTCCACAATTGTTTGCGGTGGTCACGTCCATCACCATCATTACCATGGTTTATGTGGGCGGCATGGGCTCGATTTACGGCGCCGTGGGTGGCGCCTTGCTGCTGACCCTGATGACCGAAATGCTGCGCAATTTTGGTGAATGGCGCTTGATGGTCTACAGCGTGGCGTTGATTTTGATCTTGTTCTTTTTGCCCCGAGGACTGGTGGCACCGACCTGGAACAAGATTCGTCAGCGTTGGGCGGGGGTGCTGTCATGAGTTTGCTCAGCGTACGCAATCTGAACAAGCGCTTTGGCGGCTTGCATGCGGTCAAGGATGTCAGCCTGGAGGTGCAGCAAGGCGATATCTTGGGCATCTTGGGGCCAAACGGCGCGGGTAAAACCACGCTGTACAACCTGCTCACCGGTTTTATCGAGCCCGACAGTGGCGAGGTGCTGCTTGACGGTCAATCCTTGCTGGGGATTCCCGCGCACAAGGTGGTGGGCTTGGGCATTGCCCGCACTTTTCAGTTGTGCCGGCCCTTTGTGGGTTTGACGGTCTTGGAAAACGTGATGGTCGGCAGCTTGGGGCCGCGTGTGCCCGCGGTCGACTTGGAACAAAGAGCCCATAAATTGCTGGACCAGGTCGGCTTGACGGGCAAAGCGCAGTCGCTATCTGAACTCTTGTCGTATGGCGATCAACGGCGCCTGGAAATTGCCCGTGCACTAGCCACTGAGCCCCGCTTGTTGTTGCTGGACGAGCCCTTTGCGGGTTTGGGCTCGGGCGAGATTGCCGCCTTGTCGAGCCTGATCCGTGATCTGCATCGCGAGCAAGGTCTGACCATCATGTTGATCGAGCACAAATTGCGCGAGTTCATGCAACTGGTTTCCCATGTCGTGGCGATTGATTTTGGCCAAGTGATCGGCACGGGTTCGCCGCAAGAGATTGTGAAAAATCCGAAGGTGATCGAGGCTTACATCGGAAAACAAGAGGTCGACCATGTTGCTTGAGATTGAACACATGAGCGCCTCGTATGGCAAGGCGCTGGCGCTGGAAGACGTCAGCTTGCACATTGCGCCGGGCGAGTTTGTCGCGGTGCTGGGGCCTAACGGCGCCGGCAAATCGACCTTGCTCAAATGCATTTCCCGCATGCTCGACTCAAACGGCAAATTGGAGTTGGATGGCGTGTCCTTGCATGACTATGCCGCGCACCAAGTGGTCGGTCGCGGCATCTGCCATTGCCCTGAAGGCCGTCGCCTGTTTCCCGAATTGACGGTGCTGAAAAACCTGATGCTCGGCGCCTATTTGCGTGACGATGCCGATTCGGTGGCCAAAGACCTGGAGCGTGTCTACGTCTTGTTTCCGATCCTTCGGGATCGGGCCAGTCAAATGGTCAGCACCCTGTCGGGCGGGCAACAGCAAATGGTGGCCATTGGTCGCGCCTTGATGGGTGCGCCCAAATTGCTGCTGCTGGACGAACCCTCGGTGGGCATTGCGCACCGGCTCAAACACGAAATATTTGACGCCATTGGGCAGATCCGTGACGGCGGCGTGGCGATCTTGATGGCCGAGCAAGACGCCTTGTCGGCACTGCGCATCGCCGACCGAGCCTATGTGCTTGAGCACGGCCATGTGGCGCGCCATGGTCCTGTGGCCGAGCTCAGCCAAGACGATCACATCCGGCAAATTTATTTGGGCGTGGCCTGACGCCCCCATTGTTTCAACGCGGCAACAACACCCACAGTCGCAAAGGCTGTTTCAGTCGACCGGCCAACTCACCCGCTGCGACGCCTGAGCCTGAGTAGTAGTCAGCCCGGATGCCGCCCACAATCGCACTGCCGGTGTCTTGGGCCAGTACCAGTTTTTGCAACTGCGCCTGCGCACCGCTGGAGGCCAGCCACACCGGCGTACCGTAGGGAATGCTGCCCGGGTCCACCGCGATGGAACGCCCGGCGGTAAGCGGCACGCCTTGCGCACCTTTGGGGCCGAGCTCGGCGGCGACGCCTGCCAAGGATTCTTCTTTGAAAAACACCACACGCGGGTTTTTCCAGAGCAACTCGTTCACCCGTTGCGGGTTTTTGGCGATCCAGGCCTTGATGCCTGGCCATGTGGCGTCACGCGTCAGGCCTTGCTCCAGCAGCCAGCTGCCGATGCTTTTGTAGGGGTGGTCGTTGGTGCCCGCAAAGGCCAGCCGCACGGTGCGGACTCTGCCATCGGCTTCGGTCACGCGGATGCGGCCACTGCCTTGGATGTGCAGCACCATCGCATCCACCGGGTCGGCCAGGTACACCAGCTCTTTGCCTTTGAGGGCTGCACGCGCGGACGCCTGGGTTTCAATTTCTTCGCGCGTGAACCAGGGCTTGCGCTGGCCCAGACCGATGGGCACCGCGTACAGCGGTACCGCAAAGCCGGGGCGGGGCAGACGCGAGGCGTCCATCACCGGTTCGTAATAACTGGTCAACAGGCCCTCGCTGGCCCCTTGCAAGGTTTCGACGCGGTAGGGCTGAAAGCGTTGCGTGAGCCATTGTTGTTGTGCACTCAGACTGGCGCCATTCAGGCGCTGTACCTCGGCACAGACGGCGCCAGCCCCGGTGCTTGGCCGTTGGCAACTTTGCATCCAAGCGCCCCAGGCCTCTGGCAACGCGTCTTGCGACCAGCCTGGCAGATCCGACCAGGGCGCGGCTACCCAGCGGCTTTTGGCTTGCAGGATGGAGGGCGCAAGCGTGCCTTCGCTGCGAGGGGGGGCGGCCAAGGGGGGCTCTGTGCTGCGCGCCGTGGGCGGTGGCGTCAGCACCCCGCATCCCGCCAAGCTGCCTACAATCAGTGCCATTGCCAGGGTGCGCTTTTGGCCGCGCGTTGGCCACAGGAGAGTGTGCATGCGTGGTTTGCTGTTGGAAGCGTTATTGGCCTTGGTCATTTTGCTGCTCATTGTGTGGTGGACCATGTTTTCGGGCCGCCCCCGTGGGGAGGTGCCGCGCGCAGACGACGAGAGGCAAGCACCTGAAGGCAGCCCACCGAGCGCGTCAACAACCGACAAAGCCTGAGCGCTCCTCACAGCTCACGCAGCAAGTTGGCCAGCTCTACGGCCGACTTCACATTCATTTTGTCAAACACCCGAGAACGGTGCACTTCAACGGTGCGCACGCTGATTTCCAACTGATCCGCAATCAGTTTATTGGGTAAGCCTTCGATCACCAGTCGCATCACATCGCGCTCGCGCTCCGTTAATTCGGCCAAGCGTGCGCTCAGTTCATGGTGAATTTGGCGCGCAGCCAATCGGGTGTGGGACAGGGCCAAGGCATGTTCCACCCGGTCGACCAAGGCATTGTCAGAAAACGGTTTTTCGCAAAAATCAAAAGCCCCGCGTTTGACGGTGTCCACGGCCGTGGGCACATCGGCATGACCGGTGAGAAATATCACCGGCCAGGCCTGTGCCAGGCCCGAGGCGATCAGTTTTTCAAACAAGGCCAAACCACTTTGGCCGGGCATGCGCACGTCCAGCAAAATGCAGCCCGCCTCGCGGGGCAAGCCCTCACTCAAAGGACCGTGCGGCTGCTGCAGGTGGGCCTCAAAGGCGTCAGCGCTGGCAAAAGAGGCGCTCAGCAAACGGCGAGAGCGCAGCAACCACGCCATGCCCTCGCGCACGCTCGCATCATCATCAACAATGTAGACCGTGGCGTGAAAAGTGGGCAGCATGGTTGGATTCTAGTCAGCCCTGCTGGCGCTGCTGCACTGGCAGCGTAAAGCGAAAGAGGGTGCCTCGTGGCGGGTGGGCTTCAAACTCCAAATGACCGCCATGCTGCTCAATCACGGTTCGGCACAAACTCAGTCCTAAGCCCATGCCTTCGGCCTTGGTGGTGAAAAACGGAGTGAACAACTGCGTCGCCACCTCGGTTGAAATGCCGCTGCCTTGATCGGTGACCGCTATCTCCACCCACTGATGTTCTTGATTGGACGCGGCGCGGCGCACCTGGATCAGCAGCATTCGGTCCGTGCAATCGGGGGCGTCCATGGCTTGCATGCCATTGCGCGCCAAGTTCAGCAACACCTGCTCAACCATGGTGCGATCACACCAAACGGCGGGTAGTTTATCTTCCAGTTTGATCACCACCCGCACACGCAGTTTGCGCGCTTGCAACTGCACCAGCGGCATGATGGCATCGATCAGGGCCCGAGGGATCACCGCTTCACGGTCTTGATCTCGACGCCTGACAAAGTCGTGCACGCTGTTGATGATTTTGCCGGCCCGCCCTGCCTGCTCGGCAATCCGTCTCAGCGCAAGTTGCAGGTCGGCCAGGGTCTGTGTGGCGTCTTCGGCTTCGGGGTCTTGCAGCAAGTTGAGCGAGCCGTTGGCATAGCTGGCAATGGCCGCCAAGGGCTGATTCAGTTCATGGCTGAGCAGCGAGGCCATTTCGCCCACCGTCGCCAAACGTGCCGTGGCCTGCAAACGCTCCTGGCTGGCGCGCGACATTTCTTCGACGCGCCGCTGCTCGCTGATGTCCAAAAATGCGCTCATCCAGCCAGTTTGCTGGCCCAACACGTTGATCAAGGGCGCTTCAATTATCAGCACCGAAATACGCGTGCCATCTTTGTGCATGAAGACCGATTCGTAACCCTCTCGCGGCGGCGTATTGCCGGCCAGTCGGATCGCTTGGCGTTGCTGGTATTCGCCCACCATCTCCGGTGGCCAGTATGGCATGGGGGCGTTGTAGCCCAACAGTTCTGCGGGCTCAAAGCCCACCATTTGGCAAAAAGCCGGGTTCACATAGGTGATGCGACCTTGCAAATCACGCGCGCGCAAGCCCGTGACCAACGAGTCTTCCATGGCTTTGCGAAACGCCAGGGCCTCGGCCAGATCGCGCTCGGCTTTCAGGCGTCGGCGTGAGTCCTTCACCAGCAACACCAGAACCGAGACCAGCGCAATCGACATGGCGGTGACCAAGGCCGTCAAGACATTTGGGAACAGATCGGGCGCGCCGCGCCGACCATCCACCCGCAACACCAAGGTCAAGCCTGGCAGATCGAGCAGTTGCTGCGCAGAGAACAAGCGCACGCCCCGGCCGTGCTGACCAATGATGGCCAAGCGCGTGCCGTCTGGCTCGATGAAAGAAACCTCGTTGCGCCGGGCAAAGTCCGGGCTCAAATGCACGGTCATGATCTCTTGCAGGCTGAAGGTGGTGATGGCATAGCCCAAGGTTTCCCCTGCGATCACCCAGGGCAGGCACAGGTCCATGACTTCATACCCGATGCCATCGGCTTGTGGCACAAAGTAGCTGCTGGAATAGGCGGGCGCATTGGAGCGGCGCGCGCGTTGACAGGCCGGTGTGACTTCATTCAAGACGTTGGAGCGCGGTGTTCGGACGAACGAGGGTGCACGCAAGGGCGAGTCCACGTGCGCACGCAGTTGCATGTGGGCATCGCGCCACTCCACACGCAACCAGTCGCGATGCTCACGCATCAGGCGGCTCGTTTCCGCAGACCAGGCCTCCATGCTGTTGTGGCTCGCCTGCAGGGCTTGCAAAGCTTGGACATCGCGCATAAAACCGCTGCGAATGTCGTTCACCGCATCCGCTGTGTCGCGCTCCAGCGTGGCTTGCACTTGGCTGGTTTCATAACGCCCGGCCAACCACACCAGCGTGATCAAGACGGCGGCGACCAAACCCACCAAGGCCACCCACAGCGACAGACGCCGGTCCCGCAGCGACCATATCAAAGACAGTCGTTGCAGCAGTTGGGGTGGCCAAAGCGGCGATGGTTTCATGGAGAAGCTGGGCGTGGCTGGTTTGCCGCGATGTTTACTTGGCCGCAGGGCTCACGGGGAGGTCGATTTTGGTCACCTTGGGGTTCGACCAGGTGCCGTCCACTTGGAACGTTTGCGCGGCCGCTTTGGACAAAGGGTTGTGCAAAAACCATTGCGCTATAAAAGTGCTCAGGCCCACGATGGGATTGACCGTGAACCCTGCAATCAGCGAAGCGGTGCCAGCGTCCACTTCCGGCAAGATCAAGACCCGCAGGTTTTGTGTTTCTTTGGCAATGTCTGAAGTGCCCTCCATTTTCACCAGCGCATTCACGCCCTTCATTTCCAGGTTCTGTGTGCTGGCGATGCCGCGATCAATCGCCACATCACCGCGGATCACATCGTAAGAAAAGCCTTCTGAAAAGACGTCTCTGAAATCCAGCAGCAAGCGCCGCGGCAGCGATTGCAAACTCAGTACGCCCAAGAGTTTGGCCACGCCCGGGTCGGCCTTTAAAAATTGACCTCTGGCCAGGCTCACGTTAAAGCGACCCGACAAACTGGGATAGTGCAAAGCCAGCGGCGAGCCCTGCCATGCCACTTGACCTTCCAGGCGGCCGTTGCCCGCGCGCATCGCGTCTTGCGTGCCTAGGCGGTTGAGCAAACTGCCCGAGTCGCTCACGTCGAGCCGGAAATTCATTTCGGTTTGACGCGGACTGCGGCTGTCTTTCGCGGTCACCCAGCGCCCGGTCGCTTTGAAGCTGGCTTCAGGCACGGTGACGTTGAACTTGTTCAGTCGCCACTCGTGCGCGGCGCCATGGCGTGCCCCACCGGCGCTGGCCAGGGCTTCTGCGTTCGTGGCGTCGATTTCGATACGCCCCAACTTTTTGCCACGCAACTCCAACTCTTCCACCACGATGTCCAGGGCCGGGATGTCGATGGGCCCGCTTTCCAGCAACTCTTCCACCACGTTGTCGGCTGTGGGCGGCAAGCTCAAACGGCCCAAGCGGGCGTAGACCCGGCCCAGATTGGCGCCGGAGGATTGGCGGTATTCCAAATAGCCGCTGAACTCGCGCGCATCCAGGTTGGCGCGCCACAACAAACCCTCACGCGAGCCGCCCACCACCACGTTGTGCAAGGTGCGGCCCTGGGTGACCAACTCTTGCGCTTGCAATGTCATGCGTGTGGGTAAAAAAGTGGCTGAAATCACGTCATAAGCGGCTTTGGACACGGCCCCTGCGGCGCTGGTATCGGCGGGCAAGGCGCCGGTGCCGGCCCAAGCGGCTTGCCACTCGTCGAGCGAAAAAACCTGGAACGCCATATTCGCCACCACGCCGCTGTCAGGCAGGGGAGGCGCTTGCACACGGTCCAGCCCAATGCCCAGGCTGCCTTGCACCACGCGGGGTTTGTCTCCGCTCCAATCCCGAATGTAGGTGGCGGCCAGCAGGCGCCCCAGATTCAACTGGATCTGTTCGCGCAGTGGCTTGGAGCCCCCCCCGGAGATCACGCGCGAGTCCATGCGCAGCGCCAACTCGTCGGCCGGTGCTTTGACCAAGGGCGCGGGCAAGCTCAAGCCCAAGCCTTGCAAACGGCTGGTGATCGACAGTTCAGGGTGCCCTTGGCGAAAACCAATCACCGCGTTGTAGGCGGTGCTGCCACTCATGTGCTGCGCGAACTTGTTCAGCGGCGCCAATTCGACCGCTTGTTGCAAGCCCAGCGCCGTGGCCGTGCCTTGCACCCGCAGTGAAATCGGTGCCTCATTGCTGCCGGCGCTCGGCACACGTGAGCCGCCGTCGACGCGCAAATTGCCCCCCAGCATGCGGGCCAAGCCGGCGGTGACGGTAAACCCGGACTCATTGAAGCTCACGGTGCCTTGGGCTTTTTCCAGCTTGGGCAACTCGCTCACGATGCGCAAATCATTGCCCCCCAGCACCACGCTGCCTTGCAGTTTGGTTTTTTCCAGGCTGGCCAGCGGCAGGCTGAGTTTGATGCGTCCAGACACATTGCCCGTGGCCGTGCTGTCATGCAAGCTGCCGCCGAGCATCGGATCCAGTGGGGATTTTTGCACCAAGGTCAACACCTCGCTGGCCAACGCATTGCGCGATTCCGCCGCAACCTCCAAGAGCGCGGCGTGCGCCATGTCGGCGATGGCGGCCTGTCCATTGCTCAGTGGCACATTGCCCAGTTTGCCACCGGCGTTGTTCAGCTTCACGCTCAAACGGTCAAAAACCAAATCGCCACTCATGCCCGACAGCATGGGCCAAGGGGCTTCGCCGGGGTCTTGCAAACGGGTGGGGACATAGGCCATTTGCACATTGCGCACCTTGCCGGCAAAGCGAAACTCGCCGCTTTTGGGGTTGGCAAAGGGCAAGTCTTTCAAATCGCCTTTGATGCGCACCGCCATCTGCGTCAGCTCGCCTTGCGTCAAGGCGTCACGCACATAGTGGCGCACCTTTTCAGACAACACCAGGGGCAGGTAGCGCGCGGCCTGGGCCGCGTCGGCGCGAAGGATGTGTCCTTGTAAGTCCAGCAGCCCCGGGCCCCCGCCGTCTTTGTTCATGCGCCAACTGCCGTTCACATCGACCGAGACATCGGCGTTGCTGGCTTTCACGCGCCATTGCGGAATCGTCAGCTGCTTGTCTTTGAGGGTCCAACTCAGATCGGCCTTGAGTAAGTCCAACGGCACCACCGGCTCTTCCAGCACGCCGTTCAGCGTCAAGCTTCCCTTGTCGATGCCCAGCGCCAGTTTGCCTCCTGACTGGTTCAGGCTGAACTCGGCGACAGCGTTGCTGACCCCAGGAAGATGCGCCAATGGCTTGCCAGACAGGCTGTTGTCGGCGAACGGGGTCCATCGCAGGCCATGGGCGCGGCCCGTGGCTTCGTACGAGGTAAGTTCAGGCCATGCCCCTTGCCACTGCGCCTTCACGGTTTCGACCGTACCGGCCACGCTCAGGGCTTGAAGCTGTTCAAGTGTTGCCGCCTGCAGGGGCAAGCGAGCAACCAGGCTTTGCAGCGCTTGCAAATTGAGCCCCGTGGCCTGAACTTGTCCTTTGGCCAAGGACTTGCCTTGCGGGTAGGTGTAGACCAGCGCCCCATCACCGCCGGGCCAGTTCAAACCATCGGGCGTCTCAAAGGTCAGTGCCTGGGTGGACACTTCAAAACCTTGGGCATCGCGACGACCGGTCAGGTGCCCTTGCAAGACGTTAAATCGCACCGCTTTCAATTGCGGCCCCAAAGTCAGACTCAGGTCTTTCAGGTTCACATCGGCCCCGGCTTTGACGGGCTGGCCATTGAGCACATCGACCACCAAATTCAAAGCCCCTTGGCCTGAGGTCAGGACGATGCCTGTGGCCACGCTGCGCCCCAAGGGGGCCAGGTCGATCTCAGGCAGCTTGACTTGCAGGGCGCCCGACCAGTCCTTCCACCGCGCGGCATGGGTTGAAAGCAAGCCGCGATGAAACTGACCCGAGACGCTCAAGCGCTCACCCCAGCCTTGGGGCGGGCTGGCTTGCAGTTGCAGCTGGTGGCTGCGGGCGCTGTTGCGCAGCGTGATGTTGACCTCGGTCATCGCGACCGTGCGCTGGGGCTCCAGCGACAAAGCATCGGTCCAGCGCAGCGTGCCTTGCTTGAGGACGATTTCTTTTTGCGCCAACAGCCAATCGGCCGCAGTCGATGGCATGGGCGTTGCACCCGGCAGGGGCAGTCCGGCGATCAGAATTTGCCCGTCCTCTGTGCGGCGCAGGTCCAAGTCGGCGCCCTCCAGGGCCAATTGCTCCACCCCTAAGGTCAGCAAGGATTGGGCGCTGACGGTGATGCGCATTAGGGGTAAGGCCAATTCGCTCTGGCCGGCTGGGTTGCGGACGCGCAGGTTGCTGATTTCCAGCACCGGTGCCCAGCCGTTGGACTGCACACTCAATTCGCCGATCTGTACCGGCAGCCCCACGGCTTGGCTGGCCATGTTTTCAAGCTGAGGGCGCAACTCCGAGATTCGCGGCACAATCCAAAAATGCAGTACGGCCCATGTCAATCCCACGAGCACGCTCAAGCTCAGCAAACCCCATGCGAGCCATCGCATGAGCAGCGCGGGAAGCGTGGTGAGCCATGGCAGTTTCAGCATTCGAAAATATTCACGCATTGCATACAAAGTGGTAGGAATTATGACCCGCCCTACCCCCTCTGACGTGCCTGTGCTGCTCAAGGAGGGGCAAATCCTCGAAAAAGCAGCCTATTCCCGCTTCCGCCAGCGCTTAGCGCGCCGCTATGCGGACCTTTGGGTGCTGTTGCCTGCAGGGATTCCGAACCGAGAAACCCTGCAAACCGCCTTTGACCGCCTCTGCGCGCACCAACCCGCTGTGTCGGCCGATCCGGGCGCGGCATTGCGCATGCTGCGTCAATGGGCGATGGCTCAACTGATGGACCACGATTGCGACCAACACGCGTCGATGCAAAGCATCACTTTGAGCGTGACGCATTTGGCTGAATTTGCCCTGGATGTCGCTTGCCGCTATGCCTTGGCCGAGTTGGACCAGCGCCATGGCGTACCCACCTTGGTCTCGGGCGCCCGGGCTCAATTGTGGATTGTGGGCATGGGCAAGCTGGGCGCGCGTGAATTGAATGTGTCCAGCGACATTGACCTGATATATGTCTACGACGAAGACGGTGAAACCACCGGCACGACCGATGGGCGCGGCCGCATCAGTTGCCAAGAGTATTTCAGCCGTGCCGTGAAAATGATGCAGGCCCTGATCGGTGAGACCACCGAGCATGGTTTTGTGTTTCGCATGGATTTGGCACTGCGCCCCAACGGCAACTCCGGCCCGAGCGTGGTTTCGCTCAGCGCCTTGGAAGAGTACCTGTTGGTGCAAGGCCGCGAATGGGAGCGCTTTGCCTGGATGAAAAGCCGCGTGGTCGCGCCCCGCAGCGCCATCGCCAACGGCTCGGCATTGTCCATGCGCAGCATCGTGTTGCCGTTTGTGTTTCGCAAATACCTGGACTACAACGTGTTCGAGTCCTTGCGCACTTTGCACCAGCAAATCCGCGACCATGCCGCCAAACGCAGCGCGGGCCACCCCGAGCGCGCCAACGATGTGAAGCTGTCGCGCGGTGGCATTCGCGAAATTGAATTTACAGTGCAGTTGCTGCAAGTGGTTCGTGGCGGCCAGTTCCCCGAGCTGCGCACCCGGCCCACGCTGGACGCGCTGCAACGCGTGGCCAAGGCCGGTCTGATGTCGCAGGTCACAGCACAGGCCTTGACCGACGCCTATGTTTTTTTGCGGCGGGTCGAGCACCGCATTCAGTACCTGGACGATCAACAAACCCATGTCTTGCCCACGCGCGACGATGATTTGCTGTGGATCGCACAGACCCTGGACTATCCGGACACCCGTGCATTTTTGAAAGACCTGGACGCGCACCGCGAACGCGTGGCCGAGGAGTTTGATGTGCTGCTGGGCGGGGACCGCGATGCGGGCGCTTGCAACGGCAAAGGCTGCAACGGCAAAAACGGTGCGCGCGACCACACCGAGCTGGAAACCTTGATCGATTTGTTCAGCAGCCCGGTGCGTGAGCGCTTGGGCCATTGGCGCGACAACCCCAAAATTCACGCCTTGCGTGACGAGGCGCGCGGCCGCTTGATGCGCCTGCTGCAGCGCACCGCGCAATGGCAAAAAGAAGGCCGCGTCAACGAAGACGCGGTGCTGCGCATGGCAGACTGGTTAGAGCCCTTGCTGCGCCGTGAAAGCTATTTGGCCATGTTGCTGGAGCGCCCTGCGGTGCACGAGCGCTTGCTGCGCCTGTTGGGCGCCGCGCGATGGCCGGCGCGTTATTTGGTGCAGCACCCCGGCGTGATCGACGAACTGGCGGGGGGCGATCTGCTCACCAGTCGCTTCAGCGCCGCCGACTTTGAGGCCGAATTGCAATCACGCTGGCAAGCCCTGCAGCGCACAGGTGAAGCCGACGAAGAAAACCTCTTGAACCTGTTGCGCCGCGCCCACCATGCCGAGCTGTTTCGCACCTTGGCGCGCGACGTGGAGGGCGTCCTGCGCATCGAGCAGGTGGCCGACGATTTGAGCGCATTGGCCGACGCCGTGCTGCGTGTCAGCGCAAAGTGGTGCTGGGCGTGCTTTAAAAACCGCCATCAGGATGAGCCGCAACTGGCCATCATCGGCTACGGCAAACTCGGCGGTAAAGAACTCGGTTACGGCAGCGACCTGGACATTGTGTTCGTCTACCAAGACGGGCATGAACGCGCGCAAGAAATCTACGCCGCGTTTGTGCGCAAACTGATCAACTGGCTCACAGTGAAGACTGGCGAAGGCGATCTGTACGAGATTGACACCGCGCTGCGCCCCAACGGCAACGCCGGCTTGCTGGTCACGCCCTTCAATGCCTATGCCGATTATCAAGAACAGCGCGGCAGTAACGCCGCCTGGACCTGGGAGCACCAGGCCATGACCCGCGCACGTTTTGTCTGGGGCTTGCCGGCCTTGCAAGCCCCCTTCGACGCCGTGCGCTGCGCCGTGATGGGGGCACCGCGCGACGCCGACAGCTTGAAGGCTGAAATCGTCGCCATGCGCGAGCGTGTGCGCAAAGGCCACCCTGAAACGCCCGGGCGCTTTGACGTCAAGCACAGCCTTGGCGGCATGGTGGACGTGGAGTTTGCCGTGCAATACCTGGTGCTACTGCACACGGCCGCGCACCCTGAACTGGCCGACAACGTGGGCAATATTGCGCTGCTGCAACGCGCGGAAACTGCGGGCCTCTTACCCCCAGGCACGGGCCAGGAAGCGGCCAACGCTTACCGGCAACTGCGCCGCGTGCAACACCATGCGCGACTGAATGAAGAGCCGACTGAGGTCGATCCTGCCCAATTGCAGCGAGAACGTGAAGCGGTGCAAGCGTTGTGGCAACAAGTGATGGGCTGAACACTGCTTTGCGCTTGGGCGACGAATAAAATCAAGCGAATCTATTGAAGTGAATTGAACCATGCAGAAATCAGTTTGGACGGTGGGCCTGATGTGGGGCCTGTGTGCAATGCCTTTGTGGGCGCAAGAGAAAAATCCAAGTCCAGCAGTCAGTGTTAAGCCCAGCCTGACCGTCATCGTGGCGCCACCGCAATCCGGCTCAATGGTGCAGCGTTTGCATGCCAACGGCTCCTTGGCCGCTTGGCAAGAGGCCGTGGTGGGGGCTGAAGCTAACGGTTTGAAAATCACCGAGGTGCACGTGAATGTGGGCGACCGGGTGCAACGCGGAGATGTGCTGGCCACCTTGCAGTCCGACACGCTGCGCGCCGAGTTGGCGCAGGCCGAAGGCGGCTTGGCCGAGGCCACGGCCAGCGCGCAAGAAACCAAGGTGCAGGCCGAGCGCGCCCGTGCTTTGCAGCAGCAAGGTTTTTACAGCAGCGCGCAGCTGAGTCAGGCACTGGCCACCGAGGTGTCGGCGCAAGCACGCGTGCAGTCGGCGCGCGCCCTGGTGCAGTTGCAGCAGCTGCGGGTGGCACAAACGACCGTCAAGGCCCCGGACGCGGGGGTGATCTCGGCACGCCAAGCCACGGTCGGCAGCGTGGTGGGCGCTGGCACCGAATTGTTCAGGTTGATTCGCCAAGGCCGCTTGGAGTGGCGCGCCGAAGTCACGGCCGCCGACATTGGCCGCGTGCAAGTGGGCGCCTTGGCGCAGATCACTGCCGCCAGTGGTCAGGTGCTGCAAGGCAAGGTGCGCATGGTGGCGCCATCGGTTGACGCGCAAACGCGCAACGCCCTGGTGTATGTGGATCTGCCCGCCAACGCGGGCAGCGCCCGCGCGGGCATGTACGCCAAAGGCGAGATCACGCTGGGCCAGAGCCAGAATTTTCAGGTGCTGACCGTGCCGCAAACGGCGGTGGTGGTGCGTGATGGTTTCAGTTACATCTACACCGTGGGCGCCGGCCAAAAAATCAGCCAGCTCAAGGTGCGCACCGGTCACTTGAACGGAGACCGCATGCAAGTGCTGAGCGGCCTGCTGCCTGAGGCGCAGGTGGTGGTCAGTGGCGGTGCGTTTTTGAACCACGGCGACACGGTGCGCGTGGTGCCCGCAGCGCCCTCTGTCACGCCTTCTTCTCCAGCAAGCAAGTAAGAGACCGCCATGCTCAACGTCTCTTCTTGGTCGATTCGCAACCCGATCCCGGCGGTCATGCTGTTTGTGCTGCTCACGGTGGCCGGCTTCATTGCCTTCGGTTCCATGAAAGTGCAAAACTTTCCCGATCTGGACCTGCCCACCATCAGCGTGACGGCCAGTTTGCCCGGCGTGGCACCTGCTCAGCTGGAAACCGATGTGGCTCGCAAGCTCGAAAACGCGCTGGCCCCCTTGCAGGGCTTGAAGCACATCACCACCAAAGTGCAAGACGGCGTGGTGTCGATTACCGCCGAGTTCCGTTTGGAAAAACCGGTGCAAGAAGCGGTGGACGATGTGCGCTCGGCCATTCAAGGCGTGCGCGCCGATTTGCCCAGCGATCTGCGCGACCCGATTGTGCAAAAGCTCAACCTGGCCGGCACACCGGTACTGGCCTACACCGTGCGTTCCACGCGCATGGACGACGAGGCGCTGTCGTGGCTGGTGGACAACGACATCACCCGCAAGCTTTTGTCGCTGCGCGGCGTGGGCGCCGTGAACCGTGTGGGTGGCGTGACGCGTGAGGTGCGCATTGCGCTCGATGTGAACCGCTTGCAATCCCTGGGCATCACCGCCTCCGAGGTGTCACGCCAACTCAAGCAGGTGCAGCAAGAAGGCTCGGGCGGGCGCATGGACTTAGGGGTGGGTGAGCAACCGGTGCGCACCCTGGCCACCGTCAAAACCGCGCAAGAGGTGGGGCAGATCGAGCTGGCCACCGCGCGTGCAGGCCGCGTGCGTTTGGACCAAATCGCCACCGTCAGCGACACCTTGGCCGAGTTGCGCTCGGCAGCCAGTTTGAACGGTGCTCCCGTGGTCGGCTTTGAGGTGGTGCGCAGCAAAGGCGAGAGCGAGGTGGCCGTGGGGCGATTGGTGCGCCAGGCCTTGGCCGATTTCAGACTGAAGAACCCCGACATCGAGATCACCGAAGCCTTTGATTTTGTGACCCCGGTGGAGGAGGAATACACCGGCTCGCTGCACTTGTTGTACGAGGGCGCGATCTTGGCGGTGCTGGTGGTATGGCTGTTCTTGCGCGATTTTCGCGCCACCTTTGTCTCGGCGGTGGCGTTGCCGCTGTCGGTGATTCCAGCCTTCATTGGCATGGCGTATTTGGGCTTTTCCATCAACGTGGTCACGCTCTTGGCGTTGTCGCTGGTGATCGGCATTTTGGTGGACGACGCGATCGTCGAGGTAGAAAACATCGTTCGCCATTTGCGCATGGGCAAGACCCCTTACCAAGCCGCCATGGAAGCGGCCGACGAGATTGGATTGGCGGTGATCGCCACCACCTTCACCTTGATCGCGGTGTTTTTACCCACGGCCTTCATGGCCGGGATTCCGGGCAAATTTTTCAAGCAGTTTGGCTGGACCGCGTCGCTGGCGGTGTTCGCCTCTTTGGTGGTGGCGCGCGTGCTCACGCCCATGATGGCGGCCTACATCATGAAGCCCATCGTCGGCGCCGCCCATGAACCGAAGTGGCTGACGCGCTATATGGGTTGGGTGGCTTGGTGCACGCGCCATCGGCTGGTGACCATCTTTTTGGCGCTGTTGTTTTTCGTGGGCTCCATCATGCTGGTGCCGCTGTTGCCCAAGGGCTTTATTCCGCCGGACGACAACTCGCAGACCCAGGTCTATGTGGAGCTGCCCCCGGGCTCGACGCTCAAGCAAACCCAGGCCAGCGCCGAGCAGGCGCGCCAGGTGCTGATGCAATTGGCTGACGTGAAAAGCATCTACACCACCATCGGTGGCGGCAGCGCGGGTACAGACCCGTTTGCAGGGAGCGGCGCGGCCGAGGTGCGCAAAGCCACGCTGACCATCCAGCTCAGCGAACGTGGCACACGCCCGCGCAAGCAGGTGATTGAAGACCACATTCGCACCGCGCTGCAACCCCTGCCTGGTGTGCGCACCAAAGTCGGCTTGGGCGGCTCGGGCGAGAAATACATTTTGGTGCTGACCGGCGAAGACCCCGTGGCCTTGCAAAGCACGGCCATGGCGGTGGAGAAAGACCTGCGCACGATTCAAGGCCTGGGCTCGATTGCGTCGACCGCCAGCTTGGTGCGTCCCGAGATCGCGGTGCGCCCCGACTTTGCCAAAGCCGCCGATCTGGGGGTGACCAGCGCCGCCATCAGCGACACCTTGCGCGTAGCTACGTTGGGCGACTATGACGCGGCCCTGCCCAAGCTGAACTTGTCGCAGCGCCAGGTGCCCATCGTCGTCAAGCTCGACGCCGATGCGCGCAAAGACCTGGGCGTGCTGGAGCGCATGATGGTGCCCGGCAGCCGCGGCCCGGTGATGCTGTCGCAAGTGGCCAGCGTGGAGGTGGCCGGTGGCCCGGCGGTGATCGACCGCTACGACCGCCAGCGCAACATCAACTTTGAGATCGAGCTGTCGGGCATGCCGCTGGGCGATGTGACGCAAGCGGTGCAGCAACTCCCCTCGCTGCAAAGCCTGCCGCCCGGCGTGCGAGTGGTCGAGGTGGGCGATGCCGAAGTCATGGGCGAACTCTTTGCCAGCTTTGGCCTGGCCATGATGATTGGCGTGCTGTGCATCTACATCGTATTGGTGTTGCTGTTCAAAGGCTTTTTGCACCCGGTCACGATTTTGGCGGCGCTGCCCTTGTCACTGGGCGGGGCCTTTGTGGGCCTGCTGTTGGCGCAAAAAAGTTTCTCCATGCCGTCGCTGATTGGTTTGATCATGCTGATGGGCGTGGCCACCAAAAACTCGATCTTGTTGGTGGAGTACGCGATTGAAGCGCGACGCGGCCGCCCTGCGCACGACGGCCAGGCTGCCGTGCCCGGCATGAACCGCTGGGATGCGCTGATGGACGCTTGCCACAAACGTGCTCGTCCGATCGTGATGACCACCATCGCCATGGGCGCGGGCATGCTGCCCATTGCCTTCGGCTGGGGCAGCGCCGACACCAGCTTTCGCTCGCCCATGGCGATCGCGGTCATCGGCGGCCTGATCACCAGCACCGTGCTCAGCCTCTTGGTGATCCCGGTGGTGTTCACTTACCTCGATGATTTGGGGCAGTGGGCGGGGCGCATTTACCGGCGGATTACCCGCTAGCTCAACTGCTCAGACCCTCAGCTGCAACAAGCGATTCCAAAGAAGAAAGACCGCTTATAGCGGCCCTTCCATTTGGTGCATCTTTCTGCTTGTTAGCGTCCAGAGCGCATTTCCCAATCGACGAAATGAGAGGCAAATATAGCACAATAGACCCTTAAATTTATAAAATTGAATAAGGAGATGCTATGCCTCAAATGCGGTACCGACTGGCCTTGGATTTGGGTTCGACCTCTTTAGGCTGGGCCATGGTGCGTCTCAATGCTGAAAATGAACCCTGCGCCGTCATTAAAGCGGGCGTGCGAATTTTTAGTAATGGACGTGAGCCGGCACGCCCAGGAGAGATCGGAACATCACTTGCTGCAAGTCGACGAGAAAAGCGAGCCATGCGCCGCCGCCGTGACCGATTGTTGAAACGCAAACATCGGATGATGGCCGCCTTGCTGCACCATGGCTTCTTTCCGCAAGACGAAGCCGACCGTAAAGCCCTTGAAACCCAGGACCCGTTTGCCCTGCGTGCCAAAGGACTTGACCATGCCCTGCTGCCCGAAGAGTATGCGCGCGCCTTGTTCCACATCAACCAGCGACGCGGCTTCAAAAGCAACCGCAAGACCGACAAAAAAGACAACGACAGCGGCGCACTCAAAACGGCTATCCATGCATTGCGTCAAGCCATGCAAACTACAGGTTGTCGCACCGTGGGCGAGTGGCTGAATGCCCGGCATCAACAAGGCTTGTCGGTGCGAGCGCGTTACCGCGAAAACCGCTCGAGCCAAGACAACGGCAAAACCAAAATTGAAAAAAGCTACGACCTCTACATTGACCGCGCCATGATAGAAGCCGAGTTTGATGCGCTGTGGGCCAAGCAAAGCGAACTCAACTCGGTTCTGTTCAACGACACAGCACGCGCTGAACTCAAAGACTGCTTGCTGCATCAGCGCTCACTCAAACCCGTCAAACCGGGTCGTTGCACACTCATGCCCAATGAAGAGCGCGCTCCACTGGCCTTGCCCAGCCAGCAACGCTTTCGCATTTACCAAGAGGTGAACAACCTGCGTTTGTTGCGTGAAGGCTTGAGTGAAGAACCGCTGACGCTGACCCAGCGTGATCTCTTGGTGCAGGCTCTCGAGACCAATAACAAACGAAGCTTTGCGCAAATTCAGAAGTTGATCGAGTTTTCTGGGCAGTTCAATCTGCAAGACGAAAAACGCACGGAACTCAAAGGCAACAGCACCAGCGCCATGCTGAGCAAGAAAGAGTTTTTCGGCAGTCAATGGGTCAATTTTGACCAAGCTCGCCAAGACGCCATCGTCATGCAATTGGTGACCGAAGAAAACGAAGCCCGTTTGATCGCTTGGTTGCAAAAAGAAACAGGTGTGGACGATATTGCTGCCGAGCGCATTGCCAATGCGCCATTGGCCGAAGGCTATGGCAGCCTGAGCGCCAAAGCGCTTGAAAAAATTCTGCCCGCCTTGCGTGCCGAAGTCATCACCTACGACAAGGCGGTGCTCGCCGCAGGCTTTGCGCACCACAGTCACATCAGCCATGCGGCAACGGGTGAAATTTTGCAAGCCTTGCCCTATTATGGCGAGTATCTGCAGCGCCATGTGGGCTTTGGCACGGGCAAGCCCGAAGACCCCTCTGAAAAACGCTATGGCAAGATCGCTAACCCCACGGTGCACATTGGCCTGAACCAAGTGCGCACCGTGGTCAACGCGCTGATCAAACGCTACGGCCACCCCAGCGAAGTGATTGTGGAGCTGGCGCGCGAGCTCAAGCAAAGCCAAGAGCAACGCAAAGACGCGCAAAAGCGCCAAGCCGACAACCAGCGCCGCAACGACCGCATGCGTGTAGACATTGCCGATCTGCTGCAGACCAGCCCCGAGCGGGTCAGAACCGCTGACTTGCAAAAAATGATCTTGTGGGAAGAGCTCAGCTTCAACGCAGCCGAGCGGCGCTGCCCCTACAGCGGCGTGCAAATTAGCGAGCAAATGCTGTTCAGCGACCAAGTCGAAATCGAGCACATCCTGCCGTTCTCGCAAACGCTAGACGACAGCCTGAACAACAAGACGGTGGCTATGCGCCAAGCCAACCGCATCAAAGGCAACCGCACCCCCGCGCAAGCGACCGCAGACTTTCAAGCCCAAGGATGGACGCCCGAAGACATGCTGTCGCGTGCCAGCCTCATGCCCAAGGGCAAATGCTACCGCTTTGCGCAAGACGGCATTGAGCAATGGCTGCGCGAAGACAAAGGCTTTTTGGCCCGCGCCCTCAACGACACCCGTCACCTCAGCCGCGTGGCGCGTGAATACCTGAGCCTGATCTGCCCGCAAGGCACCCGCGTCATCCCCGGGCGCATGACCGCCATGTTGCGTGGCAAATTTGGTTTGAACGACATCCTGGGTCTGGACGGTGAGAAGAACCGCAACGACCACCGCCACCATGCAGTGGATGCCTGTGTGATTGCCGTGACCGACCAGAGCATGCTCCAGCGTTTTGCGCAGGCCAGCGCCAGCGCCCGCGAAAAGCAGTTGAACAAACTGGTGGAGACCATGCCCCTGCCATGGGACAGTTACCGAGAGCATGTGTCTCGTGCGATTGACCATATTTATGTCAGTCACAAGCCAGACCATGGGTATGAGGGCGCTATGCACAAGGACACGGCTTACGGTTTGTTGGGCGCGGGCCGAGTGCAGGTGCGCAAGACGGTGGACGGGGTGCGAACCCGAGAGGTGGCCGCGCTCAAGGTAATCGAATTCAGTGATGCCAGCGCATCAGCTCGCCATGGCCTGTTGCCCAATGGCGACCCCAAGCCCTACAAAGGCTACAAGGGCGACAGCAACTACTGCATGGAGATTATTCGCAACGACAAGGGCCAATGGGAAGGCGAAGTCGTCTCGACATTTGAGGCTTATCAGTTGGTGCGCAAGCATGGGCTGGCCAGATTGCGAGACCCGGCGCTGAGTGCGAGCGGCAAGCCCTTAGTGATGCGTTTGATGAAAGACGATGTTGTTCGATTGACTGTTGATGACATACCGAATTTGTATAGAGTTTGTTGGGTCCGTACTGATACCCGCCTGGCTTTCGCCAAAATTCACGAGGCAAACGTTGATGCAAGGGACCGGGACAAGTCTTCTGATTTTTCGTACATCGTTAAATCAGCCAGTGTGCTGATGACCTTGAAGGCAAGGGATTTAGTGGTTTCACCTATTGGTGAAATCCGTGAATCTCGATGGACCAGCTTGAAGGCAGGACAATAAGTATCTAAATGGATACAATTGGACCATTCCATCTAGAACAAACCACCCAATTCAGTCGTTGGCTGGGTAGTTTGAAAGACTACCGCGCTAAAGCGGCCATCATCTTGCGTCTCAGGCAAGTCGCTAGTGGTCATTGGGGTGATGTCAAAAGCGTGGGTGGGGGCGTCTCAGAACTGCGTTGGCATATCGGCCCCGGTTACAGGGCGTACTTCATACGCCGGGGCGAGCGCATTGTGTTGTTGCTCGCCGGGGGCGATAAATCCAGCCAAGTCCAAGATATTGCCAAGGCCAAACTACTTGCAAGGGAATAACGAGATGAGCAAGACCACTGAATTTGATCCGTCCAGTTACCTCGACAGCGAGGAGGTCATTGCCGAATACCTCAACCTTGCGCTGGCGAGTGGAGACACTCAATTGCTGTTGTCGGCCATTGGCGATGTGGCCAAGGTAAGAGGTATGGCCCAAATAGCGCGCCACACCGGTTTGGGTAGAGAAAGCCTTTACAAGGCGCTGAGCGCTGGGGCCAAACCACGCTTTGATACAGTCTTCAAAGTGTTGCAGGCACTCGGTGTGCAAATGCAGGCGCACCCCCTGCCCCAACAGCCATAACCATCATCATGCTGGGCCGGATCGTCGAAGTCTCCAACGACAAGCGGCATTTGTCTGTCTACCGGGGTTTCATGCTGGTGCACAGCACCGGCGAAGACCGCAAAGAAGTAGGCCGTGTGCCGCTCGACGACATTGCCGCCCTGATCGCCAATGCCCATGGCCTGAGCTACACCAACAACCTGTTGGTGGCCCTAGCCGAGCGCGGCACACCATTTGTGCTGTGTGCGGCCAATCACAACGTGGCGGGCATGCTCTGGCCCATGGAGGGGCACCACCAGCAAGCGCATCGGTTTGAGGCCCAAGTTGCCTGCACCTTGCCAACGCGAAAAAAACTGTGGGCCGCCATCGTCAAAGCCAAATTGCTGAATCAAGCCGCTGTGTTACAAGCCACAGGCGCCACACATGCCCCGATGCAAGCTCTGGCGAAACAAGTACGCAGTGGTGACCCCGACAACTTAGAAGCCCAAGGTGCCCGCAAATACTGGGGCTTGCTGATGGGGACTTTATTCCGCCGCGATCAGCAGGCCGACGGCGTCAACGCCTTGCTCAACTACGGCTACACCGTGTTGCGCGCAGCCACGGCGCGGGCCGTGGTGGCGGCGGGTTTGCACCCGAGTCTGGGGTTGCACCACAGCCATGACAACAACGCCATGCGTCTGGTGGATGACTTGATGGAGCCCTTTCGCCCGGTGATTGACTTGACCGCATGGACGCTGCAAAACAGCGGCCCTTGCGTGGTCAACGCCGACTCCAAGCGCGCCTTGGTGCAATGCATGTATCAAGACCTGGTGACCGATGCAGGCCGAACCCCGGTCTTGGTGGCTGTGCAAAAGCTCGCCATATCGCTGGCGCAGGTGTTGGTGGGTGAGCGCAAGGCGCTCGACTTACCCTTGCCTGGTGTGCCCCCGCGCCATGTAGCTGACCCGGATGGCTGAGGCCCCATGCTCAGCGGATATCGACTCATGTGGGTGCTGGTGTTGTTTGATCTGCCGGTAGTGCAAGCTGCCGAGCGTGCAGCGGCTACGCAATTCAGATTGAGTTTGCTCGATATGGGCTTTGCACGCGCTCAGCTCAGCGTTTACATGCGCTTTTGCACCAGCTACACACAAGTGCAAACCTATTGCCAAAGGGTGGAATCGGCCTTGCCCAAAGGAGGGCAGGTCAATATTTTGCAAATGACCGATAAACAGTACGAACGCATCATCAGTTTTCACGGCAGGCGCAAAGA
>CANGDZ010000041.1 GCA_947452785.1 Comamonadaceae bacterium
AACTGCTGGGCCAAAGCCATGACCTGTGGCAAAGCATCGACCGCATCTGCGGCCACCGCATGCCGGTGCGGCATGCTGCGCAGCCAGGTGATTTGGCGTTTGGCGAGTTGGCGGGTGGCAAAAATACCCAAGTCCCGCATCTTGCCGTGTATCTGTTCCATGGGCGCGTGAGACTCTAGCGTTTCCCAGACTTGGCGGTAGCCGACGCAGCGCATGGACGGCAGATCGGCATGCAAATCACCCCTTGCGCGCAGCGCTTGAACTTCGGCCACAAAGCCGTGTCCCAGCATGTGGTCAAAACGCTGGGCAATGCGTGCATGCAGCCACGAACGGTCCACAGGCTCCAGCGAGATCAAGGCAATGTCCAGACGTGCAGGGGCGTGGGTATCTCGGGTTTGAAAGGATGAAATGGGCCGTCCGGTGAGCTGCCAGACCTCAAGCGCGCGCAGAATGCGCTGGGTGTCGGCGGGCGCCAAACGCGCCGCTGTGACCGGGTCGACCTGTTGCAAGTGCGTGTACAGCGGCGCCAGCCCCTCTTGAGTCAAAGTCTCGTGCAAGGCTGCGCGCACCTCGGGGTGGGCCGGTGGCATGTCGCTCAGGCCTTCAAACAAGGCTTTGAAATACAGCATGGTGCCGCCGACCAACAAAGGCGTGCGGCCGCGCGCTCTGATCTGCGCCATCAGCAGCTCGGCGTCACGCACAAACTCGGCTGCGCTGTAGGCGTTCAGCGGGTCGCGGATGTCAATCAAATGGTGCGGTACCGCCGCTAACTCGGCCGCCGTCGGTTTGGCCGTGCCAATGTCCATGCCGCGAAACACCAGCGCCGAATCCACGCTAATGATTTCAATACCACCGCGCTCGCGCCACTGATCGGCCAGCGCCAAAGCAGCTGCCGTTTTGCCGCTGGCTGTGGGGCCTGCCAGGGCCAGGGCCTTAGGCTGTGGCCTTGCGGTGTTCATTTGCCCAATGCAGGCAAGCGCCGCACCCAAGTCCAGGCCAGCAGGCCAATGATGAGGCTCCACAGCAGCATGCCGTGGGCCAGAGCCAAGCTGGGCTGCGCCATGTGCGCGCCCAGCCAGCCGCCCATGAAGAAGGCGCCCAGCATCATCAAAAAGCCGTTCAGCGCCGAGGCCGTGCCCGCCATGCGCGGGAAGGGCGCCACCGCGCCGCTTTGCCCACAAGGTTGATGCACGCCATGCGCCAGCATGAACAGGTACACCGGCCCCATGACGGCCCAAGGGCCGTACCAAGACTGGTCTTGACCGGCATAGGCCAGCACCGTGATCGAGATGCCGCCTGCCAGCGTAAAGCAGGAGGCCAGCGCCACGCATTTTTGCACGCTCATGCGCAGTAGCAACCAACGGCAAATGAAGGTGCCCACGATGTAGGAAAACGACATCGACAACATCAACAAACCGTAGTGTGTTTTGCTCAAACCAAACTGGCGCACAAACACAAAAGAAGACGCGGCCAAGAAGGTGAACAGGCCCAAGTAGGAGGCCGACGACAAGGCGCAGTAAGCCCGAAACGTCGGGTTGCGCAGGATCACACCCCAGGCCTTGAACAGCGCCACAGGCTCCAAGGCTTGCAGGTTGGGACTCACCAGCGTTTCTTTGAAACGCAGCATCAGCACCCCCCAGGTGAAGAGGCCAAACAGGGCCAACGCCATCAAAGCGGGTCGCCAGCCCCAGTGATCGGTCAGCAGGCCGCCCAGGGGCGCGCAGGCACAGGCAATCACGCCCAGACCGGTCAAGGCTTGGGACATGACGCGCGCGCCTTCAACCGGCTGGTACAGATCTCGCACCACCGCACGCGCCGCCATCACGGCCGCGCCCATGGCCACGCCTTGCAAGGTGCGCCAAAGGATCAACAGGTCCATGGAGGGCGCCAGCGCACAACCGATCGAGGCCAGGCCGTAAGCGCCCATGCCCCACAGCAACACCGGGCGACGGCCAAAGCGGTCCGACAAAGGCCCCCAGACCAGTTGCGACAAACCAAATGCCAGCAGCAGCGCCGTCAAGGTCAGTTGAGCTTGCGGCATGCTGGCGGCAAAGCCTTCCGTCAAGGTCGGCAGGGCGGGCAAATACAAATCGGTGGTGACCGGTTGGATGCCCAGCAGCAAAGCCAGGATCAACACCACCCACACGCGGGGCATGGCGCTTTCTTTCATCAGCGGCCGCGCATGAACAAAGTGTCCAACTCGCGCATGGTGACTTGCCGCCAAGTGGGGCGACCGTGGTTACATTGGTCCGAGCGCTCGGTCTCTTCCATCTGCCGCAGCAAGGCGTTCATTTCGTCCAAGGTGAGGCGTCGGTTCGCGCGCACCGCACCGTGGCAAGCCATGGTGCCCAAAATTTCATTGTGCGCGCGTTGCACCACGGTCGACGCATCGTGTTGCGCCAACTCGGCCAACACGCTGCGCGCCAACTCCACGGCGTCGCCCAGCGCCAAGGTGGTGGGCACGGCGCGCACCGCCAAGGTTTTGGCCGACAGGGGCGAAATCTCCAGGCCCAGTTGGCTCAAAACCTCTTGGCATGTTTCGGCCGTGGCCACTTCGTTCGGCGTAGCGGCAAAGGTGGCCGGAATCAACAAGGGTTGGCTGCTGATTTGCGTCTGCGTCCATTGCTGCTTGAGCCGCTCGTAGACGATGCGTTCATGCGCGGCATGCATGTCGACCACGATCAGACCTTGTGCGTTTTCAGCCAGCACGTAGACACCTTGCAGTTGCGCAATGGCCCGGCCCAGCGGCCAGTCGCCTGGCGGTAAATCGGTGGGCATTGCCAGCGGCGCTGTGTCTGTGGGTGCGTCCATGCTAAGCACCGCTGAGACGTTGGGCTCGCCGAAGGCGGGCCGGGGAGAGCCCAAAGGCTCAAAGCCTGAACCGCTCGGCGCCGCACTGGCTGCGCCTTCTTGCGACGGGCCCCACAGGGCTTGCAGATCGGCCACGTGACGGCTGTACCGCGTGTCGCCTGAGGCTTGCCAGCCGAAGGCCTGCTTGTTGGGCGCACTAGGAGTGTCCAAGGCCATGCCGCGTTGCTGCCAGGCTGCCGACTCGGGCAGGCGCGGTGCAGCGGTGGCGGACAAATTAAAACCACCAGCGGTCGAGGCGTTCTCTGTGCCCAAGGCCTGCGCCGTAA
Source organism: Comamonadaceae bacterium (assembly GCA_947452785.1). Taxonomy (GTDB): domain Bacteria; phylum Pseudomonadota; class Gammaproteobacteria; order Burkholderiales; family Burkholderiaceae_C; genus Limnohabitans_A. The sequence goes on from CANGDZ010000041.1 coordinate 3,138, forward strand.
GCGCATGCGCGCGCGGCACGGCCAAGGCGTTTTCAATGGCGTGGCGCACGGCCTGGTGGATCTCGCGGCTGTCGCGAAACCGCACTTCGATTTTGGTCGGGTGCACATTCACATCCACCCGGGTCGGGTCCATCTGCACGTACAGGGCGTACACCGGTTGGCGCTGGCCGTGCAGCACGTCTTCGTAAGCGCTGCGCGCACCATGGGTCAAGACCTTGTCGCGCACAAAGCGGCCGTTCACATACGCAAACTGGTGGTCGGGGCGCGAGCGCGCTGCGTCGGGCACACCCGCGCGCCCGGTGATCTGCACCGGACCAATGCGGTAGCTGACGGCCACCGACTGCGCCACAAAATCTTCGCCCAAGACATCGGCCAGGCGCTGCTCCAGGCCGGCCGGGCCGGGGTGGTTGCGCCATTGCTCGACCAGCTTGCCTTCATGCCAAATGGCAAAGCCCACGTCGGGCCGGGCTAGCGCATGGCGGCGCACGGACTCGATGCAGTGCGCCAATTCTGTGCCGTCGGACTTGAGGAATTTGCGCCGCGCCGGGGTGGAAAAAAACAGTTCTTTCACTTCCACCGTGGTGCCCGTCGCGCGCGCTGCAGGGCGTAACTCGCCGGTGCGCCCGTCCAGAATGCAAGCGTTGGCTTGGCCCTCGGTGCGCGACAGCACCGTCATTTCGGACACCGAGTTGATGGCCGCCAAGGCTTCGCCCCGAAAACCCATGGTGGCCACGGACTCCAAATCGTCCAGGCTGCCGATTTTGCTGGTGGCGTGGCGCTTCAAGGCCACGGGCAGTTCATCGGGGGTAATGCCGGCGCCATCGTCTTCCACCGCAATCAAGCGCGTGCCGCCCGCCAACAGGCGCAGCGTGATCTGGCTCGCCCCCGCGTCCAAGGCGTTGTCCAGCAACTCGCGCACCACCGAAGCAGGGCGCTCCACCACTTCGCCCGCAGCAATCTGGCTGATCAACTCGTCTGGCAGCTCACGAATCGGGTGACGGGTCAAGGGCAATGGAGAAGAGGGGGAGGGGAGGCCTTCGGATGAGGCGGCAATTTCGGTGTTCACCCGCAAATTGTAGGTCCTCTGTCCACCATGAGGTCCAAGGGATAATCGCCACATGGACATCCTCATGCAACTCATCGATTTCATTCTCCACGTGGACGTGCACCTGCGTGACTTTGTGGCGCAATACGGTGTGGCGGTATACGCCTTGTTGTTTGCCATTATTTTTGTGGAAACCGGCCTGGTCATCATGCCGTTCTTGCCCGGCGACTCGCTGCTGTTCATCGTGGGCGCCCTGTGCGGCGCCGACCTGATGAGCTTGTCGCTGGCCTTGTTGGTGATGGCGGTGGCGGCGATTGTGGGCGACCAGGTGAACTACAGCATTGGTCACTATTTCGGCCCCAAGGTCTTCCAGTGGGAAGACTCGCGCTTTTTCAATCGCGCGGCCTTTGATAAAGCCCATGCCTTCTACGAAAAGTACGGCGGCATCACCATCGTTTTGGCGCGATTCATGCCGTTCATTCGCACTTTTGTGCCCTTTGTGGCCGGGGTGGCCGCCATGACGCGCAGCAAATTCACCGCCTACAACGTGAGCGGTGGTTTGTTCTGGGTGCTGAGCCTGACCCTTGCAGGTTACTTTTTTGGCAACTTGCCGTTTGTGCAAACCCATTTGTCCAAAATCATTTGGGCCATGATTTTGGTGCCAGGCTTGATCACCTTGGTCGGCGCTTGGCGCGCTCGCGGCAAGGCCTGAACACGGCCTGCCAGTTCATCACCGGCAAGGTCAAACCGCCCGGTTGCGGGCTAGCGGCGGGTTGCGTGCAAAGTAGGCTTTGATGCCTTTCATCAGGGCATCTGCCAAGCTCTCTTGGTAAACGGTGCTGCGCAGTTTGTCTTCTTCGTCGGGGTTGCTGATGAAGGCCGTCTCGACCAACACGCTTGGAATGTCTGGCGCTTTGAGCACGGCGAAACTGGCTTGCTCGACCTTGGGTTTGTGCAGGCGTCCGACCCCGCCGATTTCGCGCAGCATGGCCCCGCCCAGTTGCAGGCTGTCGTTGATCTGGGCGGTGGTGCTCATGTCGAGCAGGGCGCGCTTGACCTGGGCGTCGTGCGCCACGATATTGACCCCGCCAATCAAGTCGGCTTTGTTTTCTTGGTTGGCCATCCAGCGCGCTGCACTGCTCGAAGCCCCGCCCTGGCTGAGGGCGAAGACGCTGGCGCCTTGGGCGTTGGGTGTGAAAAACGCGTCGGCATGGATGCTGACAAACAAGTCAGCTTGTACATTGCGGGCTTTTTGCACCCGCACATGCAGGGGCACAAAAAAATCAGCATCGCGCGTCAAAAAGGCGCGCATCGGGCTGCCGTTCACATTCGTGGCGTTGATGCGTTCTTTCAAGCGGTGGGCAATTTGCAGCACCACGTCTTTTTCGCGCGTGCCCGCAGGCCCCACTGCGCCGGGGTCCTCGCCGCCGTGTCCCGGGTCCAGCGCGATGATGATCAAACGGTCGGTGCGCTGCGGACTGGTGGCGCGTGGAGGGTGGTCCGGGCTGTCGAGGTAGACGCCAGGGTCGGGCCTTGGCGTGCGCCGGGTCATCAACTCGGCGGAGTCGGAGCCCGCGACCGCGCCGATGGCTGGCACCGATGGCGGGGCGATGGCCGGGCCGCTTGGCTTGCCCGATTGTTTGCGGATCAACTCACCCAGCGGGTCGGCGGTTCCCGCCAGCGGTGCTGGGGGTGTTGGCGCGGAAAGTGGAGAGGTAAGGGCAGAAGTGGGTGCAGCACCTTGCATACGCTCGTTGATCAAAGCTTCCAAAGGGTCGGTGGCCACGCGGGGGTACAGGTCCAGCACCAGCCGATGCTGGTAAGCGGCGACCGGGGCCAGGGCAAAGACCTGCGGCGCAATCTCGCGTTTCAGGTCAATCACCAGTCGCACCACGCCGGGGCTGTTTTGTCCCACGCGCACACCGGCAATGTTGGGGTCATCGGGCCTCACTTTGCCTACCAACTCTCGCAACGCGCTATTGAGTTCCAGGCCTTGAATGTCAATGGCCAAGCGCGGGGGTGAGGGAATGAAGGTTTGGGTCGCTTGCAGCGCGGTGTCCGATTCGAGCGTGACGCGGGTGTAATCGGCAGACGGCCAGACCCGCACTGCCAGCATGCTGGCGCCCCAGGCCAGTTGTCGACTGCCCAGCACCAGCACAGTCACGCCGGTTTGCAACAGTTTGCGTCGGTTCAGGCCTTGGCCTTGTTCAAAGCGCATGCGGCAAACCTTGAATCAGAGACATGCCGGCATCGGAGCCGGCGCTGAAAAGTACATGCCGGGTCTCGTCCCCCGTCAATTCGATGGCGATGCTCAGGTCGGGCGTAGGCAAGCGGCCTGCGGCCTGGTTTGGCCACTCGGCCAGCTTCAGGCCAGGATTGGCAAAAATGTCGCGAAAGCCGGCGTCTTCCCATTCCTGGGGATCGTTGAAGCGGTAAAAATCAAAATGCCAGATCGCCAAGTCGCCGGCCTCGTGCGGCTCCACCACCGCATAGGTGGGGCTTTTGATGCGGCCGCTCACGCCTAAGGCGCGAAGCAAATGCCGCACCAGCGTGGTTTTGCCGGCGCCCAAATTGCCTTGCAGCTCAATATAGCAATTGCGGATCGCCGGGTTGCGCGCCAGCGCCTGGGCGTAGGCCTGGGTGTCGTCTTCGCTGTGCCACACGCATCGTGCGCTGGGAGTTCCTACAATCGGCGGGTGACTGCTGTTCGTACTCAGATCGATCCTTTGGTGTTGTGGCCCCAAGTGCAAACTTGGGCGCGGGAACTTGGATTTTCGCAAATTGGCGTGACCGGTGTGGATTTGTCCAACGCAGAGCCGGGTTTACAGGCCTGGTTGGCGGCGGGCTTTCACGGCGGCATGGACTACATGGCGGCCCACGGTCTGAAACGCGCCCGCCCTGCCGAACTGGTGCCCGGCACGGTCAGCGTGATCACCGCACGCATGGATTATCTGCCCATGCACACTGAGGGCGATTGGGTGGCGCAAGAAAACGCACGTGCTACCCGGCCGGGCGAGGCCGTGGTCTCGCTGTATGCCCGGGGGCGCGACTATCACAAGGTGCTGCGCAGCCGCCTGCAAAAGTTGCAAGAAAAATTAGCGCAAGCCATCGGCCCCTTTGGCCATCGCGTGTTCACCGATTCGGCGCCGGTGCTGGAGGCCGAACTGGCCCAAAGGAGTGGCCTGGGCTGGCGCGGCAAGCACACCTTGGTGCTGCAGCGCGAAGCGGGGTCGATGTTTTTTCTGGGCGAATTGTTCATCGACTTTGCCTTGCCGCACAGCGAGCCGGTGACCGCCCATTGCGGCCAATGCAGCGCTTGCATTGACCTTTGCCCCACGGCGGCGATTGTGGGCCCGCAACGCTTGGATGCGCGCCGCTGCATCTCGTATCTGACCATCGAGCACGAAGGCCCGATTCCGATGGCGCTGCGACCCTTGATCGGCAACCGGATTTACGGCTGCGATGAATGCCAACTGGTGTGCCCCTGGAACAAATACGCGCAGCGCAGCGCCTTGCCTGACTTCGATCCGCGTCCGGGCTTGGCGGGCGCCTCGGTGGCCGCTATGCTGGCCTGGGACGAGGCCGAATTTTTACGCCGTACCGAAGGCAGCGCGATTCGCCGCATTGGTCATGCCCGCTGGCTGCGCAACCTGGCCTTGGCGGCGGGCAATGCCTTGGCCGTTCAGCAGCTCAAGGCATTAGCGCCAACGCCGCCCATCGCCACAGAAACCTTGAGCGCCGCCGAGGCACAGGATCTCCAAACGCTGTTGCAGGGACTGACCCAGCATGCCGACGAGGTGGTGCGCGAACAAGCGACGTGGTCGCTGGCGCAGGCGCTCTGAGCATGGCGCGCGCCGTGCCTTGCAATTAGCGCAGCACCACCAACGCAAACGGCAAACTCACCATGCCCAGCAAGGTCGACAGGGTGACCAGTGCCGCGACATAGGGACCGTTGTAGCCCATGCGGGCGGCCAGTACGTAGCAACTCGAAGCGGTGGGCAAGGCCGAAAATGCCAGCAGCACCGTGGTTTGTGTGGCAGACAGGTGAAATGCCTGCGCCAAGAAAAAAGCCACCAAGGGCAATACCAGATGCCGCAAGCTCAAGACCGACAGACCGAGTAATTTGCCCTCCTTCAAACTGCTCAATTGCATGCCCGCGCCTGCACACATGAGCCCCAGCGCCAGTGAGGCTGCGCCGATGCGGCTCACGCTCGGGTCCAACCAAGTGGGGATGCGAAAGCCGAGAAAATTACAGGTCAAACCCGCGAAGGTGGCCAGGATCAAAGGGTTGCGCAGCAACTCGCGCCAAAAACTGCTTTGCGCATGCCGCGCCATGGGCCAGACCGCAGCCATGTTGAACATGGGCACGCAAAAACCGATCAACACCGCAATCAACACCAAGCCCTCGGCCCCTGCCAAGCGTTCGGCCAGTGCCAGTGCAATGTAGGAGTTAAAGCGAAAGCCGATCTGGGCCGCTGCCGCATGATCTTTGCGGTCGATGAAGCGGCCCAGGACGGGCCAGTAAGGCAGGCTGTAGGACAGGGCGATGGCGATCAGACCCATGCAGACGCCGGCAGCGATCAGATTGGAGGCTGCCGCCAGGTCGAGTGGGCTTCTCACAATCGAGTGAAACAACAGTACCGGAAATAAGAAAAAATAGACCAGTGGCTCGACCTGTTGCCACACTTCGCGGTTCAGGGCGGTGTAACGGCAGACCAGGTAGCCGCACAAAATCAAAGAAAAATCGGGGACAAGGAGTTGAGCGTAATTCACGGGCCCGAGCATACCGGGTTTGCTCGTCCGGGGCTGTCGCTTGGGTTGGCCTGCAACTTTGTGATTATGATGATGCGGTTGAGGTCCTTTTTCAGGAGAAAAAAGTATATGTACCGTCGTCATCTCATCGCCGCTTTGCTGGCCACTACCGCTGTCAGTGCCGCCTTGGCACAAGGCTACCCGAACAAAGTTGTGCGCTTGCAAGTGCCGTTTGCACCCGGTGGCACCACCGACATCGTGGCCCGCGTGATTGCCGATCCCTTGTCCAAAGCGATTGGCCAATCGGTGATCGTGGAAAACAAGGCCGGTGGTGGTGGCGTGGTCGGCGCCAATGAAACCGCCAAAGCCATCCCCGATGGTTACAACCTGGGCATCGCCACTGTGTCCACGACGGCGGCTAATCCGGCCATTAACCCCAAGATCCCTTACAACCCCGAGACCGACTTCACCCCCATCATCAACATTGCGGCCACGCCCAATGTGATTGCGGTGCACCCGAGTTTTCCAGCGCGCGACTACAAAAGCTTTGTCGCTGAGTTGAAAAAGAATCCAGGCAAATACTCCTATTCGTCCTCCGGAACGGGCGGTATTGGGCATCTGCAAACCGAGTTGTGGAAGAGCCTAGCCGGTGTCTTTATCACCCACATTCCGTATCGCGGTGCAGGCCCGGCTTTGAACGACACAGTGGCCGGCCAGGTGCCGATCATTTTTGACAATATGCCCTCGGCCTTGCCCTTCATTCAAACCGGCAAGTTGATTGCGATCGTGGTGGCCGCGCCGCAGCGTCTGCCCCAGTTACCCAACGTGCCCACCTTCAAGGAGGTGGGTTTAGAGCCTGTCAACCGCATGGCCTACTACGGCATCTATGGCCCCAAAGGCCTGCCGAAAGAGGTGGTCGAGAAGATCAATGGCGGCGTGAAAAAAGCCCTGCAAGATCCGGCGGTGGCCAAGCGCATTCAAGACACCGGCTCCTTGGTGGTGGCCAACTCGCCTGAAGAGTTCGCGGCGCAAATCAAGGCCGAGTACGAGGTCTATAAAAAAGTGGTGGACCAGCAAAAGCTCAAGCTCGACTGATGTTGCCTGAGAGCCAGAGTGCGATCGATCGTTTCATTGACGCCCTTTGGCTGGAGGACGGTTTATCGGCCAACACGCTGGCCGCTTACCGCCGCGACCTGAGCCTCTTTGCGCACTGGTTGCGCGAGCAGGGCGCCGCCCTGGACCAAACCACGGAGCCGCATTTGCAGCAGTACTTTGCGGTCAAGCATGGGGTCACCAAAGCCACCTCGGCGAACCGCCGTTTGACGGTGTTCAAACGCTACTTTCGCTGGGCGCTGCGCGAGCGTGTTGTACAGGCCGATCCGACCCTGCGCATGCTGGCCGCCAAACAGTCCTTGCGGGTCCCCAAAACCCTGAGTGAGCAACAGGTGGAGATGTTGCTCAATGCTCCCGATGTGCATGAGTCCCTGGGCCTGCGCGACCGCAGCATGCTGGAGTTGATGTACGCCAGCGGCTTGCGGGTGAGCGAGTTGGTGCAACTTAAAACCTTGCACGTCTCGCTCAACGACCATGTGCTGCGCATCATGGGCAAGGGCAGCAAAGAGCGTTTGGTGCCCTTTGGTGAAGAAGCACGGGTTTGGCTGGAGAAATATGTGCAATCGGCCAGGCCCGCCATTTTGGGTGGGCGACAGACCGATGACTTGTTTGTCAGCAGCAGCGGTCCCAAGCCCGGCACTGCTTTGTCGCGGGTGATGTTCTGGAATCTGGTCAAGCGCTACGCGCTGCAGGCCGGCATCACCACGCCGTTGTCGCCGCACACGCTGCGCCACGCCTTTGCCACGCATTTGCTGAACCACGGCGCCGATTTGCGCTCGGTACAAATGCTGCTCGGTCACGCCGATATTTCTACCACCACCATCTACACCCACATCGCCCGCGAGCGGCTTAAGACCTTGCACGCGCAGCACCACCCGCGCGGGTGATCAACCCAGCGCGGCCAGTTCCGCTTCGTCAAAGCCCGCCAACCGGCGTGCCGCCATATTGAAAGGTGGACGCAGCTTGGGCGCGTCGTATTGTTCGATCAAAAGCGCGTAGGTGCTAACCGGCTCCAGGCCACGCGCTTGGCACAGGTAACGGTACCAGCGGTTGCCGGCAGCGACGTGGCCAATTTCTTCTTCCAAAATGAGGTCCAGAATTTGGCCGGCCTTGTGGTCGCCGGCGCCAATCAGTTTGTTTTTCACCCCGGGTGATGCGTCAAGACCACGCGCCTCCAGGGTGCGCGGCACGATGCCGATACGGGCCAGTACATCGTCTTGGGTGCGTTCGGCCATTTCCCACAAGCCGTTGTGCGCCGGAAAGTCGCCGTAGTCGTAGCCCAGGCTGCGCAGGTGCTCGCGCAGCAGCATGAAGTGCTTGGCCTCTTCTTGGGCGATGCGCATCCAGTCGGTATAAAAGGCGTCCGGCAGGCCGGGAAAGCGCCACACCACGTCTAGCGCCAGATCTATTGCATTGAGTTCAATGTGCGCCACCGAATGCACCAACAAAGCACGGCCCTCCAAGGTGGACAGCGGTTTGGGCTTGAGCAGGCTGTGGGCGATCATTTCGGGCTTGAGAGGCCGCCCGGGAATCGGCTCCGATGGCGTCAGCACCTCGGCACGCCCGACGGAGAGAGTCAAGTCCAAGGCCCGCGTGGCTTGGGCTTTGCGCACGGCATCGGTGTCGCACAAGGGGCCCAAGGCCGCAATTCGCAATGTAGTCATGGACGTGAGTCAGGGTGTGGCGTCAGGGGTGAGACGCTGAAGGTGACAGGCACAAGAGGGCGCTCTGCATACAATTGTAAATTCAGACCCCATCTACAGGAGCATCCCATGGCGATTTACGAACTCAATGGCAAACAACCCCAAGTGGCCGCCACGGCCTGGGTGGCTGACAGCGCTCAGGTGATGGGTGCTGTCACCCTCCACACCAACGCCAGCGTGTGGTTTGGCAGCGTGATTCGCGGCGACACCGAGACCATTGAAATTGGCGAAGGCAGCAATATTCAAGACGGCAGCGTGCTGCACGCCGACCACGGCAAGCCCTTGGTGGTGGGCAAACATGTGACCGTGGGCCACATGGTGATGCTGCACGGCTGCACCATTGGCGACGAGTCGCTGATTGGTATCGGCGCGGTGGTGCTCAATGGTGCGAAAATAGGCAAGAATTGTTTGGTGGGCGCAGGCTCCTTGGTGACCGAAGGCAAAGAGTTTCCGGACGGCTCCATGATCATGGGCAGCCCCGCCAAGGTGGTGCGCGAACTCAGTCCTGAGCAAATCGAAGGTTTGCGCCAAAGTGCTCGGCACTATGTCGAGAATGCACACCAATTTCAATCGACCTTGAAAAAAATCGCCTGAACACGGAAATGCGGCCCTGACCGCTTTGATCAACTTGTCTGAACTGCATAAATTTTTATTCGATGGCCTGCCGGTGCGCGGCATGGTGGTGCGCCTGACCGACGCTTGGCAAGCCATTTTGGCGCGGCGTGCGGCCAACACCGAATCGGGCGCTTACCCCGCATCGGTCAGCCATTTGCTGGGCGAGATGGCAGCGGCCAGCGTGTTGATGCAGGGCAATATCAAATTCAACGGTGCGCTGGTGCTGCAAATCATGGGCGATGGTCCTTTAAAGCTGGCCGTGGTCGAGGTCCAGCCCGACTTCAGTCTGCGCGCCACGGCTACCTTGACCGGCGAGATCGCTGCGGATGCGCCGCTGAGCCACATGGTGAACGTGAACAACCAGGGTCGCTGCGCCATCACCCTGGACCCGCTGGACCGCCAACCCGGCCAGCAGCCCTACCAAGGCGTGGTGCCGCTGTTTGACGACCAGCAGCACAAAATAGAAAACTTTGCCGAGGTGCTGGAGCACTACATGCTGCAGTCCGAGCAGCTGGACACGGTGTTGGTGCTGGCGGCTGATAGCCAAGTGGCGGCAGGCTTGTTGATTCAGCGTTTGCCGATGGAGGGCAGTGGCAATTTGGCCGGCCAGGTCGATTCGGTGGCGCGTGAAGCCATGCTGGGCCGCAGCGAAGACTACAACCGCATCGCTATTTTGGCCAAGAGTTTGAAGCGCGAAGAATTGTTGACGCTGGATGTGGACACGATTTTGCACCGTCTATTTTGGGAAGAACCCATCGTGCGCTTTGAGCCGCTCGCCGGTGAGACGGCGCCCAAGTTCGCTTGCCGCTGCAGCCTGGAGCGCGTCAGTCACATGATCCGCAGCCTGGGCGTTGAGGAGGTGGACAGCATCTTGGCCGAGCAGGGGCATGTGGAAGTGGCTTGCGAGTTTTGCGGTTTGCAGTACCGCTTCGACCCCATCGATGCGGCGGCCATCTTCACGGGCTTGATCCCTGCAGCGTCAGAACCTACGCCGCCCGCCAATTTGCATTGAAGCGGGGAGGGCCGCCGCCGTCGCTGTGGCTACCCGTCTCAACGCCGCTTTGAGCAGTCTATTTCGCTGCCTTGAGCAAATCTGTAAACAAGCGATGTTCGCAGTCGGCGTCTGAGCATTTGTCGCAAGCCCAGGCGGTGCGGCCCCGGTTCAATGCGTACTGCGCTTGGGTGCGGGTGGTTTGTGCCGCCGACATCATCGGATGGTGCAAGGGGTTGGCCACTTTGTCGTCCCATCCCAGCGCCAGCAGCACATTGTTCAAGCGTTCTTCACCCTGTCCGTACACCACTTTATAGGCAACACCTGCGCTGTGCAGTGCTGCGCGCACCAGGGCGTCAATCGGTTCTCGCACCTGCGGGCCGTCCCGTTGCAGACCATCGGCCACCCAGGGTAAATCGAGCCCGGTCACCAAGGTCATGTCGTACACGCGCTGGTGCTCCGCGGCCATGGCGTACAAAGACTCGTCGTTGAACAGCTTGTGGCTGTAGACCGCGGTCATCAAAGGCGTGGTGTCGGCGATCACGGTGCCGCTGGTGTGCTGCAGCACCGCGCAGGCTTGCTGCTGGGCAATTTGCGCTTGCTCGTGCGGCTTGGGCGTGCGGCCTTGGGCGTCGCACCAAGTGCGCAGATATTCGCTCACCAAGTGAACCTCTTGGCCGCGCGCACGCAGGGCCAGCGCCAGCTTCAGGCCAAGCTGCGTTTTGCCGGTGCTTTCCGCGCCCAGCAAGGCAATGCGGGTCAGTGGATTTGCCGTTGCCATGTGCGCCAACCGATCACACTCATCACCGCAAAAATCGCGTACAGCAGTACCGTCAACCACAAGGCTTTGTAGGCAAACAGGCCCATGCTCAAGGTGTTCACCACCATCCAGAGACCCCAATTTTCCAGGACTTTACGGCCCAGCAAATACTGGCCAACCAGACTCAGTGCCGTGACCCCGCCGTCCCACCAAGGTACATCGGTGTCGGTGAATTGCTTCAAAAAAAGTGACACGATTGGCCAGAGCAACAGGCTGGCCGCCAAGGTGAGCCAGCGCCCTCGCGGGCTCAAGCGGGTGATGCCCGAGGTCTGACTTTTTCCGGGGGCCTCGGCATTGACCTCGGCGGTCTTGGGTGGGCGCAGCCACTGCCGCCAACCCCACAAGGACAGGATGGCAAAGACCACTTGCAAGGACGCTTCGCCATACAGTTGGCTGTCGCGAAACACAAAGAAGTACAGCGCCGAGCTCGCAATGGCCAACGGCCAGCTCCAATGCAGCTCGCGGATGCTGCACCACACCATCGCCACCGCCAGTGCAAAACCAGCGGCTTCCGTCATGTCCATCATTTGGCGATCTGAACGTAGATCTCGTTGGGCTTGACCATGCCCAATTCATTGCGGGCACGCTCTTCCACCATGTTCAGGCCTTCTTTGAGGTCGTTGATCTCGGCGTTGAGCTGCTCGTTCACCAAGCGGGCTTTGTCATTGCCCTGCTTTTGTTCTTGAACCTTGCGCTCCAGCTCCGTCACCGCTCGGATACTGCCTCGGCCCAGCCACAGTTGCGCCTGCAAGACCACCAAAACGAGGGCCAAGATAGCGGGCAAGAAACGGTTTCCCATGACGGTCATTGAGCCTTCAATGTGCTTTCAGCAGCGTTTCAGCGCAAGTTGTAGAACGCCGAGCGGCCAGGGTACACGGCCACATCGCCCAGGTCTTCTTCGATGCGCAAGAGCTGGTTGTATTTGGCCATGCGGTCCGAACGGCTCATGGAGCCGGTCTTGATTTGGCCGGCGTTCAGGCCCACGGCGATGTCGGCAATGGTCGAGTCTTCGGTCTCGCCTGAGCGGTGGCTGATCACGGCTGTGTAACCGGCGCGCTTGGCCATTTCGATGGCTTCGAAGGTTTCGGTCAAGGTGCCGATTTGGTTGATCTTGATCAGGATCGAGTTGGCGATGCCTTTCTCGATGCCTTCTTTGAAGATCTTGGTGTTGGTGACGAACAGATCATCACCCACAATTTGCACGTTTTTCGCCAAGCGGTCGGTCAGTACTTTCCAGCCGTCCCAGTCGTTTTCGGCCATGCCGTCTTCGATGCTGATGATGGGGTACTTGTCGCACCAAGTGGCCAGCATGTCGGTCCACTGCTCGGAAGTCAGGGAGATGCCGCCTTCACCGGCCAGCACGTACTTGCCGTCTTTATAGAACTCACTGGCAGCGCAGTCCAGGCCGATGGCGATTTGCTCACCGGCGGTGTAACCGGCGGCCGCAATTGCGTCGAGCACCATTTGAATCGCTGCTTCATGGCTGTCGACGTTGGGGGCAAAGCCGCCTTCGTCGCCCACGGCTATGCTCATGCCTTTGTCGTGGATGATTTTCTTCAGTGCGTGAAACACCTCGGCGCCCCAGCGCACGGCTTCGCGAAAGCTCGGTGCGCCGATGGGAATGATCATGAACTCTTGCAAGTCCAGGTTGTTGTTGGCGTGCGCGCCGCCGTTGATGACGTTCATCATGGGCACGGGCAACTGGTTGCCGTTCATGCCGCCAAAGTAGCGGTACAGCGGCAGGCCGGACTCTTCGGCGGCAGCGCGGGCCACGGCCATGGACACGGCCAGCATGGCGTTAGCGCCCAGGCGGCTCTTGTTTTCAGTGCCGTCCAAGTCGATCAGCGTGCGGTCCAGAAAAGCTTGTTCGGAAGCGTCCAGGCCCAGCACGGCTTCGGAGATTTCGGTGTTGATGTGCTCGACGGCTTTGAGTACGCCTTTGCCCAAGTAGCGGCTCTTGTCACCGTCACGCAGCTCAATGGCTTCGCGGCTGCCGGTGGATGCACCAGAGGGCACGGCGGCGCGGCCCATCACGCCCGACTCCAGCAACACATCGCACTCGACGGTGGGATTGCCACGGCTGTCCAAAATTTCACGGCCAACGATATCTACGATTGCACTCATGTTCAGGCTCTCTCAATGGGAAAATAAAATAAGGGGTTCTTGGCCGACGATACAGGCGTTCATGCGAAGTCGTCTTCCAATAGAGGATTCTTTTTGGTTACGGCATCGAGCTGCACCAAGGTTTCGAGCAAGGCCTTCATCTTGCCCAGCGGCACAGCGTTGGGACCGTCAGACCAGGCCTCGGCCGGCTTGGGGTGGGTTTCCATGAAGAGACCGGCCACACCCGCGGCCACGCTTGCGCGGGCCAGTACCGGCACCATCTCGCGGGCACCGCCGCTGCTGGTGCCTTGACCGCCCGGTTTTTGCACCGAGTGCGTTACATCGAACACCACCGGGGCGCCGGTCTTGCGCATCTCGGCCAGGCTGGTCATGTCGGCCACCAGGTTGTTGTAGCCAAAACTCACGCCACGCTCGCAGGCCAGAAAGTTGTCTTCGGGCAAACCGGCTTCACGCGCCGCAGCTCGCGCCTTGTCGATGACGTTGCTCATGTCCCAAGGGGCCAGAAACTGGCCTTTCTTGATGTTGACGGGCTTGCCCGATTGCGCCACGGCGCGGATGAAGTCGGTTTGGCGGCACAAGAAGGCGGGGGTTTGCAACACGTCGACCACGCTGGCCACGGTTTTCACTTGCGACTCGTCGTGTACGTCGGTCAGGATGGGCAAGCCAATCTGACGGCGAACTTCATCGAGGATTTTCAGGCCCGCATCGATACCCACACCGCGCTGGGTGCTGCCCGATGAGCGGTTGGCTTTGTCAAACGAGCCCTTGTAGATCAAGGGAATGCCCAAGGCGTCGCACATTTCCTTGAGTCGTCCGGCCACTTCCAGCGACATCTCCAGCCCTTCAATCGAACAGGTACCTGCGATCAAAAAGAAGGGTCGGTTCAGGCCAACATCAAAGCCGCAAAGTTGCATGGGGTGATCCTAATGAAATGCCCAGCGCTCAGGCCGCAGCTTGGTGCGCTACAGAGGCCTTGATGAAGGCGTTGAACAGCGGGTGGCCGTCCCACGGCGTCGACTTGAACTCTGGGTGGAACTGCACACCCACATACCAAGGGTGGGCCGACTGGGGTAATTCCACGATTTCGGTCAGGTGTTCGCGTTGCGTCAGGGCCGAGATCACCAAGCCGGCTTTGCGCAGATCGTCCAGGTAGTTCACATTGGCTTCGTAGCGGTGGCGGTGACGCTCGGTCACCACGTCGCCGTAAATCTGATGCGCCAATGTGCCCTTGGCCACGTCGGAGCTTTGCGCGCCCAAGCGCATAGTGCCGCCCAGGTCGGAGTTGGCGTCACGCACCTGGATGGAGCCGTCTGCGTCTTTCCACTCGTTGATCAAGGCGATCACGGGGAAGGGCGTCTCAGGCTCGAACTCGGTGCTGTTGGCGTCTTTCATGCCCGCCACATGGCGGGCGTATTCGATGGTGGCCACTTGCATGCCCAGGCAAATGCCCAGATAAGGTACTTTGTGTTCACGGGCGAATTGGGCGGTGGCAATCTTGCCCTCTACGCCGCGTTTGCCAAAGCCGCCAGGCACCAGCACGCCGTCGTAGTTGGCCAAGCTGGCCACGGTCTCGGGGGTGATGGTTTCGGAGTCGATGTGCGCGATCTTCACGCGCACATGGTTACGCATGCCGGCATGACGCAAGGCCTCGTTGACCGATTTGTAGCTGTCGGTCAATTCCACGTACTTGCCCACCATGGCGATGGTGACTTCGCCCTTGGGATGCTCGGTCTCGTACACCAAGTCATCCCAGCGCTTGAGGTTGGCCGGTGGGGTGCTCAGGCGCAGCTTGTCACAGATCAGGCCGTCCAAGCCCTGCTCATGCAGCACGCGCGGCACTTTGTAGATGGTGTCCACGTCGGGCATGGAGATCACGCCCCAGCTTTGCACGTTGGTGAACAGCGAGATTTTTTCGCGCTCTTCATCAGGGATATAGCGGTCGGCGCGGCACAGCAGCGCATCGGGTTGGATACCGATTTCGCGCAATTTTTGCACCGTGTGTTGCGTTGGCTTGGTTTTGAGTTCGCCAGCCGCGGCAATCCAAGGCACGTAAGTCAGGTGCACAAAGGCGGCGTGGTTCGGTCCTAAGCGCAGGCTGAGCTGGCGCACGGCTTCCAAAAACGGCAATGATTCGATGTCACCGACGGTGCCACCAATTTCGACAATGGCCACGTCCACCGCTTCGGGCGTGCCAAAGCCGGCGCCGCGTTTGATGAAGTCTTGGATTTCGTTGGTCACGTGCGGAATGACCTGCACGGTTTTGCCCAGATAGTCGCCGCGGCGCTCTTTTTCCAGCACGCTTTTGTAGATCTGGCCGGTGGTGAAGTTGTTGGCCTTCTTCATCCGAGTTTCGATGAATCGCTCGTAGTGGCCCAAATCGAGATCGGTTTCAGCGCCGTCATTGGTGACAAACACTTCGCCGTGCTGGAAGGGCGACATGGTGCCTGGGTCGACGTTGAGATAGGGGTCGAGCTTGATGAGGGTGACGGAGAGGCCGCGCGATTCAAGGATCGCAGCAAGCGAGGCGGAGGCGATTCCCTTGCCCAGGGAAGACACCACACCGCCAGTGACGAAGACGAATTTGGTCATGTCCGAGACGGGAGATGGATCTCCCGGGAGCTGGTAAAGCGCAATTATAGTCAGGCGGCATCCCTCTTTTGGAGTGGGCTATGGGTCTTTGTGTGTCTGAAGGCTTGGATGTGCGAGGGGCTTGTTGTTTGAAACTGAGGGTTGAGTGCCGTGCGCTTGAGCCTGAGGGCGCGGGCCGCACCGGGCTCATACTTGCTGCGCTCGCAACATCGCCCAATCCGGCCCGCGCCCTCAGGCCCTTGGGCTGGATGGGCTGAGTCAAAAATACCGATCTTCTGTTCTTTTTCTTTTGCACGTCTCAGTACCCCCGCAGTGGGTTGGGGGCGATGTTGCGAGCGCAGCGAGTTTGAGCACCCTGCACTGCTCCTAACCCACCGCCTGCAACAGTGACAACCTACAACAACGAGAATAAAAAAAGGTCTGCTACATTGCCCCTCATGAACACATTGGCTGGAAAACATTTGGTTCTGGGGCTCTCGGGCGGCATTGCCTGCTACAAAGCGGCCGAGCTGTGCCGTGCACTGGTCAAGGCCGGTGCCAGCGTGCAGGTGGTGATGACCGAGGCGGCCGAACACTTTATGACTGCGGTGACGATGCAGGCGCTGTCGGGCCGTGCCGTTTACACCTCGCAATGGGACGCCCGTGAAGCCAACAACATGGCGCACATCAATTTGAGCCGCGAGGCCGATGCGATCGTGGTGGCGCCTGCCAGTGCCGATTTTTTGGCCAAACTCTTGCATGGCCGCGCCGACGATTTGCTCAGCCTGATGTGTCTGGCGCGCCCCATCGAGTCCGTGCCCTTGCTTGTGGCTCCGGCCATGAACCGAGAAATGTGGGCCAACCCGGCAACGCAGCGCAATGTGGCGCAACTCAAAGTCGATGGTGTGCATGTCCTCGATGTGGGCCAAGGCGATCAAGCCTGCGGCGAAACGGGTGACGGCCGCATGTTGGAGGCGGCTGAGATTTTGGAAGATTTGCAGGCGTTTTTTGCGCCTCAATTATTGGCGGGCAAGGCGGTGTTGGTGACAGCCGGCCCCACTTACGAAGCCATCGACCCGGTACGCGGCATCACCAATTTATCCAGCGGTAAGATGGGTTTTGCCATTGCCCGGGCCGCGCGCCAAGCGGGAGCTGAAGTGACGGTGATCGCCGGGCCGGTGAGTCTGGCAACGCCTCGCGGCGTGCGGCGTATCGACGTGCGTTCGGCCCAGGACATGTTCAACGCTGTGCAAGCACAGGTGGCGCAGTCGCAGATTTTCATCGCCACGGCTGCTGTGGCCGATTGGCGACCCGATACCCAAGCGGATCAAAAAATCAAAAAAGACGGCTCGGGTCAAACCCCGCAGTTGGCTTTCATCGAGAACCCCGACATCTTGGCCAGCGTGGCGCAATCGGATCGCGCGCAAAACGGCGCCTTGTTTTGCGTCGGTTTTGCCGCCGAAAGCCACGATTTGCTGGCGCATGCCACGGCCAAACGCTTGCGCAAACAAGTGCCTTTGCTGGTCGGCAACATCGGCCCGAGCACCTTTGGGCAAGACGACAACGCTTTGCTGCTGGTCGATGCCAAGGGGGCGACGGAGTTGCCTCGGGCCTCCAAGCAAGATCTGGCGGACGACCTGATCGCCGAAATCGCCCGCAGGCTTTGAGCAGCGGCGCCGTAGACCCCTTTCATTTTTAGAAAAACCCAATGAAGATCGATCTCAAAATCATGGATCAACGCATCGCGGCGCAACTGCCGGCCTATGCCACCCCCGGCAGCGCCGGTCTGGACTTGCGCGCTTGCATTGACGCACCGCTGACGCTTGAGCCTAACGCTTGGCAGCTGGTGCCCACCGGCATGGCGGTGTATTTGAACGACCCGGGTTACGCGGCGCTGCTGCTGCCGCGCTCAGGTTTGGGTCACAAACATGGCATCGTGCTGGGTAATTTGGTGGGTTTGATCGACAGCGACTACCAAGGTCAGTTGATGGTCAGCTGCTGGAATCGAAGCGATGTGGCCTTCACCATCGAGCCGATGGAGCGCATCGCGCAAATGGTGATCGTGCCCGTGGTGCAGGCCCAGTTCAATGTGGTGACCGAGTTTGTCGCCCCCAGCGAGCGCGGCGAGGGCGGTTACGGCTCGACAGGCAAAAAATAAGGCGCTGCACGCGTTGACGTGAAGCGCCTTTGACGCAAGGGCGCTTGGCCCATGGCGATTTTTAGTGCAGCAGGCGGTTGGGGTCGGCCGGTTCGTGATTGCCGCCGATCTCGACTTTGAAAAATCCCGTGCCGCAACTGCCTTGCCCTACTTCATGTTCAGTGGCTTCGCGCACGGCTTGCACCTTCAGGTGCAAACGCAGGGCAATTCCCGATAAGGGGTGGTTGCCGTCCAGCACCACATGCTCCGGGTAAATCTCGGTGATGGTGTAGAGCACATTGCGGGGCGCGTCGGGGTTCGTGCCTTCAGGTAAAGCGCTGCCTTCAATCGTCAGGCCTTCTTCGATCTCTGCGGGAAACAAAGCGCGCGGCTCCAAAAACAGCAAATTTTCATCGAAGTCGCCAAACGCATCTTCAGGCTCCAGGTGCAAATCGACCTTGGCGCCCTGGGCGTGGCCTTGCAAAGCAGCTTCGATTTTGGGCAGTAAATCATGGCCGCCCACCAAGAACTCCACAGGCTCGTCGAGCACGTCCAAAGTCTCGCCGAGGGTGTCTTTTAGGGTCCACGTGAGTGCGACCACGCATTGTTGAGTGATTTCCATAGGAGAATTGTCGCATGGACACATCACAACCTCTCTGCCTGCTGGGTGGGCTTTCGCCCGACCAGTTCATGAAACGCCACTGGCACAAAAAGCCTTTGCTGATTCGCCAAGCCATTCCTGGCTTTAGCCCCTTGCTGGACCGCACCGAGTTGCTGGCCCTGGCCGCGCAAGACGACGTGGAGTCGCGCATGGTGGTGCGCAAGCCCCAAGGCTGGACGCTCAAACAAGGACCTTTTCCAAGGAAAGCCTTGCCGCCTTTCAAACAACCGGGCTGGACCATGCTGGTGCAGGGCGTGGACCTGCATGATGAAGCGGTGCACCAACTGGCGCAGCAGTTTCGCTTTGTGCCCGATGCGCGCATGGACGACGTGATGATCAGTTACGCCACCGACGGCGGCGGCGTGGGGCCACACTTTGACAGTTATGACGTGTTTTTGCTGCAGGCCCATGGGCAGCGGCGTTGGCGCATTGGCAGGCAAAAAGACCTGAGCTTGGAAGAGGGCGTGCCCTTGAAAATACTTGCCCATTTCGAGTACGAAGAAGAGTTCGTTTTGAATCCCGGTGACATGCTGTACCTGCCGCCGCTGTATGCCCACGACGGCGACGCGGTGGGCGAGTGCATGACCTATTCCATGGGCTTTCGCGCCCCGCGCACCGGTGAGTTGGCGCGCGAGTTGTTGGCCGGTTTGGCCGAAGAAGCGGTGCAAGCCGTGGGCGATAAGGTGTACCGCGACCCCCGTCAGCCCGCGGTAACGCAAGCCGGAGCGATTCCATTGCCTTTGCAGGAGTTTGCCCGGGCCGCCGTGGAAAAAGCGCTACAAGACCCTCAGTTACTCGATTGTTTGCTGGGCGAGTACCTGACCGAGCCCAAAGCCCAAGTCTGGTTTGAAAGCCAGGCCGAGCGGCAACTGCACTTGCCGCAAGCGGTGGTGCTGGATCGGCGTACCCGGATGATGCACGACGCGCACCATATTTTCATCAATGGGGAAAGTTTCAAGGCCGGCGGCCGTGATGCGCAGCTGTTGCGGCGTTTGTCAAACGACCGGCGCTTGGACGCGCGTGCCGTCAGTCAGTTGTCGACACAGGCGTTGGAACTGCTGGCCGATTGGTGCGATGACGGCTGGATGCACCCCGAAGAGGCGACATAGCATGCAAATGGATTACAAAAAATAAACGTGCTCGGAAAAGGGGCGTGAAAACCCCTATAATCCAAGGCTGAGATGAAAGAGCTCGAGTGCTTTCGCTCTGTCACTGCTGTTTTGTAAGCACTTTGCAAGCTGCGTTGACAATTTCCGGAAATTGTTTTTATCCCCCTGTTAAGGAAAATTATCATGAACAAGTCTCTCGTTTTGGCCGCCATCATCGCTGCTGCTGCTTTGGCCGCTTGCGGTAAAAAAGAAGAAGCCGCTGCTCCAGCCGCACCAGCTCCAGCTGCTGCTCCAGCTGCTGAAGCTCCAGCTGCTCCAGCCGCTCCTGCTGCTGATGCCAAGCCAGCTGACGCTGCTGCTCCAGCCGCTCCTGCTGCTGACAAGAAGTAATTCTTGAATCTGATAGCAGTTTGATTCGTTTCAAACTGCCATCAAAAAAACCCGCTTTGGCGGGTTTTTTTTCGACCTCAGGGATTGCAAGACAGGCGCTGGGCCCTGTTCAGACCCGCCCTTGTCTCTACCTTACTTCAGTTCGCTGGCAATCAGCTTGAGGATTTTCTCGGCGTTGTCGGACGTGTCGGCCACGCCCTCGGCCGTCAACACTGAGATGCGGGCGGTGCCGGCGGCGGTCGTCAGCGTCACGCGGTATTTGATCGGCGCTGGCGTCGCAGTTTCTTTGCTGAACAGCTTGCTAAAGAAGCCCGGCTCCTTGCCGTTGCTCCCTGCGGGGACATAACGCACAAAGTAAACCCCTTTGCTGCGGTCACGGTCTTCGACGGTGAAGCTGGTGCGGTCCAGTGCCACGCCCAGACGTCGCCAAGCACGATCGAAATCGTCTTGGATTTCAATGACGGGCAAGTTGTTCACCTTGACCAAAAAGCTTGATGCGGCTGCAACGTTCGGTGCTTCTTTGCTCCCGACGGCTGCCGTTTGTGGGGTGCTGACGCCGCCAATTTTGAGCATCAAACGGCGCATGAATTCGATTTCCAACTCGGGGTCGGCGGGCCGAGGCTGCCACATGGTTTGGTCTTTGCGCTCGTTTGAATAAACTTCCACCATGCCGCGGTGGGTAATGTAGACCTCTACGCCACCCTGTGCATTGCGTTCCACACGCGTGCGAAAACGGTCGCGCTCACCGGTGGAATACAGGCCCTCGAACACACGGCCAATGGTCTTGCGAATGAAATCTTGCGGGATCTTGGCGCGGTTCTCTGCCCAGTCGGTTTCCATGATGCCCAAGTCCGCTTGCTCGGTGCTCAGGTTGAAACCATTCTCTTTCCAAAAGTCCTGCAGCGTGATCCAGACCTTGTCGGCGGGCTGATTCACCACCACCCAGCGTTGGCTGCCAGAGCGCTCCATGCGGGCGTCACCCACGCTGGCGCTGGCGGTGCCATTGTCTGCGGCCTTGGCCGCAGCGCTTTGAAAGCCGGAGGCCGTTGCCGAGTTGCTTTCCAGGATGTAGCGAGAATCCTTGCGCAGCTGCGTCAGGTCGGGCGGGATCTCCAAGGTGGAGGCTTTGCTGGCGCTTTTGTAGTTGACCTTGTCTTCCTCCAAGGCGGAACAAGCGGCCAGTGCGATGACCATGGCCAACACAGTGACTTGACGGGCGGAATGGGTAAAACGATTCACGTGTAATTTCCTGAAGAAGGAGCAGGGAGTGCGTAGGGAGGGCGGCCTAGGCCTGTTAAATCAGACCGCTGTCGCGCAAGGCGGCTTCGACCACGGGCTCAAATTGCGAGGACATCGGGGTCAGCGGCAAACGCATGGTGCCGCTGCACAAGCCCATGCGCTGCATGGCCCATTTCAGCGGGATGGGGTTGGCTTCGACGAACAAATTCTTGTGCACCGGCATCAATTTGAATTGGATCGCCATCGCCGTTTGAATATCGCCCGCCAAAGCGGCCACGCACAGCTCGTGCATCAAGCGCGGCGCAATGTTGGCGGTGACGCTGATATTGCCCGAACCGCCGCACAGCATGGTGGCCACGGCGGTCGGATCATCGCCCGAGTACACGGCGAAACCTTCATGCACGTCGCGGATCAGCCACTGTGCGCGTTCCAGGTTGCCGGTGGCTTCTTTGATGCCGACGATGCCGGGCACTTTGGACAGGCGAATCACGGTGTCGTGCTGCATATCGGCCACGGTGCGGCCGGGCACGTTGTACAAAATGATAGGAAAGCCCGGCACGGCTTCGGCAATCGCCTTGAAGTGCTGGTACAGGCCTTCTTGGGTCGGGCGATTGTAGTAGGGCACCACCTGGAGTTGGCAGTCTGCGCCCACGCTTTGGGCGAATTTGGCCAGTTCAATGGCTTCGGCGGTGGAGTTGGCGCCGCAACCGGCCATGATGGGAATACGCTTGTTCGCCTGCTCGACCGCGACACGAATGATTTCGCGGTGTTCTTCGACGTTGACCGTAGGCGACTCGCCGGTGGTGCCGACCACGCACAGGCAGTCGGTACCTTCGGCAATGTGCCAATCAATCAGTTTGCGCAAAGTGGGGTAATCCACACTGCCGTCGGCGAGCATAGGGGTTGCCAGTGCGGGAATGCTGCCTTTGATGGGCGTGAATGAGGTCGTCATGGCCGTGTGTTTTTGCAGGTAAAAGAGCATTCTAACGACTGGCGTCGCAGCGCCGTTGAACGGAACCTGACAGGCCTCACAAGGGGTAGGGGGTGAGCGAAGCCCGGGGCGCTTCGCGAACCGCCACAATGCGTTGAATAAAGCGCGCAGGGTCGTCTAAATAACCGTCTTCATAGGCCACCACACGCAGCCCCTGGCATACGCGCAGCAGCTCGCCGGGTTGCAGTAAAAAGTCGGCACGAGACGGTTTGCCCACCGTTTCGTTGCCTGCCGCAAAGGTTTCGTACAGCAAGACCCCGCCGGGCGCCAAGCTTGCCAGCAGGGTGGGCAGCAGCGCGCGCCACAGGTAATGCGTGACCACCACAGCGTCAAAGGTCAAATCGGGAAAAGGCCAAGGGCCGTTTTCAATGTCGGCCAACAAGGCATGGCCCCAGGGGCGTGCGGCTTCAATGGCCTGCGGCAAGCGGTCCACGCCGGTGACGGCATGGCCGCGCTCGGCAAAAAACTGCATATGCCTGCCTGCGCCGCAGGCCACGTCGAGCACCGTGCCTTGGGGCGCAACTAGGTGCGCCCATTTTTGAATCCAGAGCGAGGGCGGCTCGGTGCCGTGAAGTGGGTTTTGCATGGTGTGATGGAAATAAAAGGGATGGAGGTCAGATCAGCGGGTATCGTTCAGCGGGGTTTGACCTCGTCTTTGAGCGCCGCCATGGCCATTTTCTCGACCAGACCGGGGGCCAGCAGTTTCAAAAAGCGCCCGATCTTGCCTTGGGCGGACATAACGACCTCACGCTCGCGCCGGGTCATGCCTTGCACAATCAGAGCTGCGCATTCTGCGACGCTCATGGCTTTGTCTTCTCTCAAGCCGCTGGAGCCGGCGGGCTGGCCTTGGGCGTTCAGGCCGCGGTAGCGGATTTGGGTGGCCACCACGCCGGGGTAGGCGGTCGTCACGCTGACGCCGCTGCCGTGGAGTTCGGCGCGAAGCGCTTCAAAAAAACCGGTCATGGCAAATTTGCTGGCGCTGTAGGCGGTGCGACCCGGCACCCCCACCAAACCGGCCAGCGACGAGACCGCGACCAAGCGCCCCCGCGTGGCTTTCAGGTGGGGCAGGGCCGCGTGGGTGCACCACACGCTGCCCCACAGGTTGACGCGCATCAGGTCTTCGTACCACCCCAGGTCTTCGGTTCTGACATCGGCAAACAGCGCTTGGGCTGACACACCGGCGTTGTTGATCAAGGCGTCCAGCTGGCCAAACTGCGCCAGCGTGGTGGCGACCAGCTGCTGGCATTGCGCGGACACCGTCACATCGGTCGGCACCACCAGGGTCGTCGCGCCCAGTGTTTGACATTGGACAGCCACCGCGTCCAGCGCCTGCACATTGCGCGCCGCCAACACCAGTCGCAGGTCTGGGCCATGCTGGCGGGCCAGTTGCCGCGCTATTTCGGCGCCAATGCCGTCAGAGGCGCCGGTGATGAGGATGACTTGCATGAAACGCTCGCTTGAAGGGGCTGAATGAGAAGGGCAGTTTAAGCGCCGCGAGGACAAGCCGGACTTGCCGGGGTGATCGCCCAAGGCGCCAAGGCAAAACACCCAGGAAAAATGTCAATGGAAAGCGATAACTGTAATTGCATCCAGTACTTGTCTGCGCTTCCCACTACAATCGGCGTCCATGGCTACCCAAACAACTGTCAAAACCTCCCCCGAATATTCCGAAGGCTCCATTCGAGTCCTCAAAGGCTTGGAGCCGGTCAAGCAACGGCCGGGCATGTACACCCGAACCGACAACCCCCTGCACATCATCCAAGAAGTGCTGGACAACGCCGCTGACGAGGCGCTTGCTGGGTACGGCAAAAAGATCAAAGTCATCTTGCACATGGATGGCTCGGTCAGTATCGAGGACGACGGCCGGGGTATCCCGATTGGCCTGCACCCCGAAGAAAACGCCCCCGTGATTGAGTTGGTCTTCACCCGCCTGCACGCGGGGGGCAAGTTCGATAAAGGCAAGGGCGGCGCCTACAGCTTCTCTGGCGGCCTGCACGGCGTAGGTGTGAGCGTGACCAACGCCCTTTCCAAACGTCTGGAAGTCACCAGCTACCGCGATGGCAAAGTGGCCACCTTGGTGTTCTCGGGCGGCGATGTGACGGAGCCGCTCGTGGCCCGCGCCGCAGGTGAGGGTGATCGCAAGCAGGGCACCACCGTGCGCGCTTGGCCCGATGCCAAATACTTTGAGTCCAGCGCCCTGCCCATGAACGAGTTGACGCATTTGCTGCGCAGCAAGGCCGTGCTGATGCCCGGCGTGTCGGTGACCTTGGTGAACGAGAAAACCAAAGAAACCCAGCAGTGGCAATACAAAGGCGGGCTGCGTGACTACCTCATGCAAACCCTGCACGGCGAACCCGTGATCCCCCTGTTTGAAGGCGAAGGCTTTGCCGACGCCAACCATGACAGCTTTGCCGAAGGCGAGGGCGCATCGTGGGCCGTGGCCTTTACCGAAGACGGCGCGCCGGTGCGCGAGAGCTACGTCAACCTGATCCCCACCAGCGCGGGTGGCACGCACGACAGTGGTTTGCGCGACGGCTTGTTCACTGCCGTGAAAAGCTTCATTGAGCTGCATGGTTTGCTGCCCAAAGGCGTCAAGCTCATGCCCGAAGACGTGTTTGCGCGTGCCAGTTATGTGCTGTCTGCCAAGGTGCTGGACCCGCAGTTTCAGGGCCAGATCAAAGAGCGTTTGAACTCGCGTGATGCGGTGCGCTTGGTGTCCAGCTTTGTGCGCCCCACGTTGGAGCTGTGGCTGAACCAGCATGTGGACTACGGTAAAAAGCTGGCCGAACTGGCCATCAAGGCCGCGCAAACCCGCCAAAAAGCGGGCCAAAAAGTGGAAAAGCGCAAGAGCTCCGGCGTGGCGGTGCTGCCCGGCAAGCTGACCGATTGTGAGAGCAAAGACATCTTGCACAACGAGGTGTTTTTGGTGGAGGGCGACTCGGCCGGCGGCAGCGCCAAAATGGGCCGCAACAAAGAATGCCAGGCGGTGTTACCCCTGCGCGGCAAGGTACTCAATACCTGGGAAGTGGATCGCGACCGCTTGTTTGCCAACAACGAAATTCACGACATTTCGGTGGCCATTGGCTTGGACCCGCACGGCCCCAATGACAACCCCGACATGAGCGGCCTGCGCTACGGCAAGGTCTGTATCCTGTCAGATGCGGACGTGGACGGCTCGCACATTCAGGTGCTGTTGTTGACCTTGTTTTTCCGTCACTTCCCCAAGCTGATTGAAACCGGGCATTTGTTTGTGGCGCGGCCCCCGCTGTACCGGGTCGATGCACCCGCACGTGGCAAAAAACCGGCCTCCAAGGCCTATGCCTTGGACGAAGGCGAGCTGACCGCCATTTTGGACAAGCTGCGCAAGGACGGTGTGAAAGAAGGTGGCTGGAGCATCAGCCGCTTCAAAGGCCTGGGCGAGATGAGCGCCGAGCAGTTGTGGGACACCACGCTGAACCCCGACACGCGGCGCTTGCTGCCCATCGAGCTGGGCCCGCTGGACAATGCGGAAACCGAAAACCTGATGATGCAGCTGATGGGCAAAGGCGAAGCCGCCGCCCGCCGCGATCTGATGGAGCTGCATGGCGACAGCATCGAGATCGATGTCTGATGTCAACAGTTATGACTGAGGTGCCATGACTACCGCTTTCCAGTTGCGCATTGAATTGCGTGATTTCAAACCCGCCATTTACCGTGACGTACTGGTCGACCCGGCCATACCCTTGCCCAAGCTGCACCAACTTATTCAGGCTGCCATGGGCTGGGAGGATGAGCATCTGCACGGTTTTGCGCTGCCCCTGAAAAACGAGCGCTATTACAGCGTGCCAGCCATCCGCCGCTTTGAAAAACCCAATGCAGTCAATTGGGGAGAACCGGCTTACAACGAAGCGCGTTTTAAGCTTCAAGATGTGATGACCGCACCCAAAGACAAGTTGCTTTATTTGTATGACTTTGGTGACGATTGGGAGCACGTCCTCACGTTCAAGGCGGTGGTGGACACCGAACTGGCTCTGCCGTATTTGCTTAAAGCGCAACAAGGTTGCCCGCCCGAGGACTGTGGCGGCCCAGCTGGTGCCGAATACTGGGCCAGTGTTTGGTACGACACATCACACCCCGAACGCGAAATTGCCTTGCAAATGTTTGGTGAACACGAGCCGGGTTGGCTGGACTTCGAAGCATTGCAAAAAGCGGTGACCAAGTTGCAACCCAAATTGCGCCGAGTCAAATGAGTGCGCACTCTCACCCAGACACACCGTCAGTACGGAAAATCACATGATTGACTCACATAATTTCCGCGCCTTAGCCTTGCATTTGGGGTTTTCGGCAGACCGCCAAGAAGTCAACGACGTTTTGCACAAAACCTATGGTGAGAACGGTGAGGTCACCCATGCGCATGCCATTGTCTATACATCGCCATGACCACATCCCAACCCGTCAAGCTGTTTGAATCCACCCGCGTGCGCTCGCATTGGGACGCCGCGCAAGAAAAATGGTATTTCTCTGTGGTGGACGTGGTGGAGGTGTTGACCGATAGCATCAACCCCACCGACTACTTGAAAAAACTGCGAAAGCGCGATGCCGAGTTGGGCAGCTACCTAGGGACAAATTGTCCCCAGGTAGTCATGCCGAGCGAGTCCGGGGTCATGCGCAAAACCCTGGCCGCCGATGTGCCCACACTCTTGCGCCTGATCCAGTCCATCCCATCGCCCAAGGCTGAGCCGTTCAAGCGCTGGCTGGCCAAGGTGGGCCATGAGCGCATGCAAGAGATGGCTGACCCTGCGCAAAGCTTGGACCGTGCCCGCGAGAACTGGCAAAAGCTGGGACGCAGCACAAAGTGGATTCAGCAGCGCATGACGGGGCAAGAAACCCGCAACAAGTTGACCGATTACTGGAAAGAAAGCGGTGTTGAAAAGTCTGATGAATTCGCCCTGTTGACCAACATCATTCACCAAGAATGGACCGGCTTGAGCGTGCAGGCGCACAAGTCGCTCAAGTCTTTGAAAACGCAGAACCTGCGTGACCACATGAGCGAGGCGGAACTGATCTTCACCGCATTGGCTGAACTGTCCACTCGCCAGATTGCTGAAACCGAAGAAGCCAAAGGCCTGCAACAAAACGCCAAAGCCGGCAAAGAAGGTGGCAGGGTGGCCAAACGCGCCAAAGATGATTTAGAAAAACGCACGGGGCAGAAAGTGGTGACCGGCAACAACTTTTTGCCGCCCAGCTCAGCAGCAACCGTCAAACTCTCCCAAACACCTGAACACAAAACCTACACCCCGCGTAAAAAATGACCGATCTGTTGACCCCCGAAACCGCAGCCACCGACAACGCCCCTGAAGGCGACCATCTGGGCGCCTATGCCCAGCGCGCCTATCTGGAATACGCGCTGTCCGTCGTCAAAGGCCGCGCCCTGCCCGACGTGTGCGATGGCCAAAAGCCGGTGCAGCGGCGCATCTTGTACTCGATGGACCGCATGGGCCTGTCCTACAGCGGCCCGAACAACAACACAGCCGCCAAGCCCGTCAAGAGCGCCCGCGTGGTGGGCGATGTGCTGGGCCGCTACCATCCGCACGGCGACACCGCCGCTTACGATGCGCTGGTGCGCATGGCGCAAAACTTTTCGCAGCGCTACCCGTTGATCGACGGTCAGGGTAACTTTGGCTCGCGCGACGGCGACGGCGCCGCCGCGATGCGTTACACCGAAGCGCGTTTGTCGCGCATCACCAGCCTCTTGCTCGACGAGATCGACATGGGTACGGTGGACTTCATCCCCAACTACGACGGCTCCACCGAAGAGCCGCGCCAGCTGCCTGCGCGTTTGCCGTTCACCCTGCTCAACGGCGCCAGCGGCATTGCTGTGGGCCTGGCCACCGAAATCCCCAGCCATAACCTGCGTGAAGTGGCCGACGCCTGCGTGGCCTTGATCAAGAACGACAAGCTCACCGACAGCGAGTTGATGGCCATCATTCCGGGCCCCGATTTCCCCGGTGGCGGCCAGATCATCAGCCCGGCCAGCGACATTGCCGACGCTTACCGCACCGGTCGCGGTAGTCTGAAAGTGCGTGCCTGCTGGAAGATCGAAGAACTCGCCCGCGGCCAATGGCAGTTGGTGGTGACTGAATTGCCGCAAGGTGTCAGCTCGCAGCGCGTGCTCGAAGAGATTGAAGAGCTCACCAACCCCAAAGTCAAAGCCGGTAAAAAAGCGCTCAGCACTGACCAGATGCAGCTCAAGGCCAGCATCTTGAATGTGCTGGACGTGGTGCGCGACGAGTCGAGCAAAGACGCCGCTGTGCGCCTGGTCTTTGAGCCCAAAACCAGCCGCATTGAGCAGCAAGAACTCATTACCGCGCTGCTGGCGCACACCAGCTTAGAAACCTCGTCGTCGATCAATATGACCTCGGTCGGCATTGACGGCAAGCCGATTCAAAAGTCGCTGCGCCAGATGATTGTGGAGTGGATCGCTTTCCGCCAGATCACCATCACCCGGCGCAGCCAGCACCGCCTGAATAAGGTGATGGACCGGATCCATATTCTGGAAGGTCGCCAGCTGGTGTTGCTAAATATCGACGAGGTGATTCGCATCATCCGTCACAGCGACGAGCCCAAGCCTGCGCTGATTGAGGCCTTCCTCTTGAGCGATCGCCAGGCCGAAGACATTTTGGAAATTCGCCTGCGCCAACTGGCGCGGCTGGAAGCTATCAAGATCGAGCAGGAACTGACTGAGTTGCGCGGTGAACAGGGCAAGCTCGAAGAAATTTTGGGCAGCCCGGCCACTTTGCGCCGCCTGATGATCAAAGAGATCGAACAAGATACCAAAACCTTTGCCGATCCGCGCCGCACGCTGATTCAGGAAGAGAAAAAAGCCGTGGCCGAAGTCAAGGTGGTGGACGAACCCGTGACGGTGGTCATCTCCGAAAAAGGCTGGGTGCGTGCGCGCTCCGGTCACGGCCATGACGCCACCAGCTTTGCGTTCAAAGCGGGCGACGGCTTGTACGGCACCTTTGAATGCCGCACGGTCGACACCTTGCTCGCCTTTGGCAGCAATGGCCGAATTTACTCCATGCCCGTGGCTGTGCTGCCCGGCGCGCGCGGTGACGGCCAGCCCGTGACCACGCTGATTGAGCTGGAAACCGGCACCCAACTGGCGCATTACTTTGCCGGCCCCGCCAACGCCACGCTGCTGCTCAGCGGTTCGGGCGGTTATGGCTTCTTGGCCTCGGTGGAGAACATGGTTTCGCGCAACAAATCAGGCAAGGCTTTTCTCAGTCTGAGCGAAGGCGAAACCGTGTGCGTGCCCAGCCATGTGAGCGGCACCAGTGCCACGTTGCCCGCCGACAAACCCACCCTGCCTGTGGCCACCAGCGTGTGCTGCGCCAGCACCGGCGGGCGCGTGCTGACCTTTGAGCTCAGCGAACTCAAAACCATGGAAAAAGGCGGCCGGGGCCTGATGCTCATCGACCTGGAAGCCAAAGACACCTTGGCCGGTGCCGCGGCCTACACCCGCAGCGTGAAGATCGCTGGCATCGGCCGGGGCGGCAAAGAGCGCGAAGAAACCTTGGAAATTCGCAGCCTGAACAACGCCAAAGTGGCCCGAGCCAAAAAGGGCAAAGTGGCCGACTTGGGCTTCAAACCGAATCGGGTCACCAGGGTGGAGTGAGGCGGGCCTTCAGCCCTGTGCGCCCATCAGGTAATCGATCTTGCCCACGTCCACGCCGTTGTGGCGCAAGATGGCATAAGCCGTGGTGATGTGGAAATACATATTTGGCAGCACCCAGCCGGTCAGGTAGTCTTGGCCGCTCAAGGTGCGGGTTTTGCCGGGGCCAGCAGGAAAGGTGATTTCCTTGTCTTCGGTGCCGTCCAGCGCAGTGGCGGGCACGCTGGCCACGAAAGCCAGCGTTTTCTGAATGCGTTCTTGCAATTGCGCCAAGGTGGTTTCGGTGTCGTCAAACTTG
>CANGDZ010000042.1 GCA_947452785.1 Comamonadaceae bacterium
CCTTGACCTGCCCCCTACCAGCAGTAACAAATCGAAGGAACAAAGGGCGCAAACTTTGGAGACTTCCACTGACTGCTTTACTTTTTTGCTTTGACTTAGGCGTTTGCAGCGACAGTCCGCTTTGGGCCTGAAGCACGGGTTGATGCCACAACCGCATCGTCCGCTTATGGCGAACAGCGTCGACTGGACGCTGCTGATGGTGACGCACGAAATGTACTTTGCGCGCAAAGTCAGCGACCGTGTGGTCTTCATGCACCAAGGGCTGATTCACGAAGTGGGCACGCCCGACACCTTGTTTGCTAACCCGCAAACGCCGGAGCTGCAACATTTTTTGTAGTCACTTCAATGGCAAATTGCAGTTTCGGGCTGCGCAATGCGCATCCACGCCATCTTGGTGCCTCAAGCGCCCAAGTTGGGTCACGGCAGCGCCAAAGCCGTGCCAATGGGTTCAAGCAGACCCTCAAAAACGTGGCACAGCCTTTGCTAAATGGTAAACGGGGGTAGAAGCGTTCAGCCCATCGGTTTGACCGATGAGCAGGAAATTGCCACCGACAACGAATGCCGTGGCAGGCAGCTTGTTTCGGTGTGCACGCGCGCAACGCAAGGGCTTTGTCATGGTGTGAATCACGCCATTTTTGAAGAGGTACTCATGCCCATGCACACAGCCCCACGTCGCAGCTTCATTGCCAAGTGCTTGTTACTTAGCGCTTTTGCGCTTCAAGGTCTAGCTCACGCCGACGACAAAATCACCTTTCTCACCAGCTGGTACGCGCAGGCCGAGCACGGCGGCTTCTACCAGGCGCTGGCCACGGGCTTGTACAAAAAAGCCGGGCTCGATGTCACCGTCAAGATGGGGGGGCCACAAATCAACGGCATGCAACTGCTCACCGCAGGCCAGGCCGATTTGATCATGGGCTATGACTTTCAGGTCATGAGTGGGGTGGAAAAGGGCTTGCCTGTGGTGACCGTGGCCACCTCGTTCCAGAGCGATTTACAAGGCATGTTGACCCACGACGATGTGAAGTCGCTGGCTGACTTGAAAGGTAAAACCATTTTGGTGGCCTCGTCAGGGCGTGCCAGTTGGTGGCCTTGGCTGAAAACCAAGTACGGTTACACCGACGAGCAAAGTAAGCCCTACACCTTCAACCTGCAACCCTTCTTTTCCGACGCCAACACGGCTCAGCAAGCCTACCCTTCCTCGGAGCCCTTCCAGGCCATGAAGGGCAATTTGCCCGTCAAGTTCTTCTTGTTCGCCGACGATGGCTATCCCCCTTACGGCACCACCTTGGTGTCGACCACAGGCTTTGTCAAATCTAACCCCGATGCGGTCAAGCGCTTTGTGCGCGCCACCATGGAGGGTTGGGTGAGCTACTTCAAGAACCCAGCGCCTGGCAATGAGTTGATCAAAAAAGACAACCCCAACATGAGCGACGAGCAAATTGCGTTTGCCATCAAGCAAATGAAAGACCTCAAGGTCTTAGGCGGTGGTGACGCCGCCAAGCTGGGCGTGGGCACCATGACCGAAGCACGTTGGAAAAAAACCTACGACTATCTTGTCGGCGAAAAGTTGATCAAGCCTGAAACCCCCTGGCGCAATGCCTTCACGCTGGAGTTTGTCAAAGACCTGCGCGTGATGCCCTGACCTTGACGCAACCATGACGCCCATGACGAACCCAGCACACCCACCCGCGTCAAATGTCGACGACAAACCCTGCGTTGACGTGTTGTCCGCGCACAAAACCTACGCCAATGGCACCCAAGCCCTGGCCCCGGTGAGCATGAGCGTGCGTGCGGGGGAATTCGTCTCGTTGATTGGCCCATCGGGCTGCGGCAAAAGCACGCTGCTGAAAATGATGGCGGGCTTGCTCACACCGACCGACGGGCGCATCCGTTGGTGGCGCTCCAACTTCGACGCCGTGGGCCAGCCAGGGCGCCAACTTGCGTTTGTCTTTCAAGAGGCCACGCTCATGCCTTGGTGTCGCGTTGCCGCCAATGTGCGTTTGCCGCTGGACTTGGCCGGTGTGCCCGTGAGCGAAAGTGCGCCACGTGTGCAAGCTGCTCTGGAGCGCGTTGGTTTGGGCCCTTATGCGCAACGCTACCCCCGCGAGCTCTCGGGCGGCATGCAAATGCGCGTGTCCATTGCGCGGGCGCTGGTGACACAGCCCAACTTGTTGTTGATGGACGAGCCGTTTGGTGCTCTTGACGAAATTACCCGCAACCGCCTGGACGAAGACATACGCCAGCTCTGCAACGAACAACACCTCACCGTGGTGTTTGTCACCCACTCGGTGTACGAAGCCGCGTTCTTGTCAGACCGCGTGGTGGTGATGGCCGCGCGCCCTGGGCGCGTGCACGCCAATTACGACATTGCGCACGAGGGTCCACGCAATGCGGCCTACCGCACCAGCGACACCTTTGCGCGCCACTGCACCGACTTGTCGGCCCTGCTCTACCAAGCCAGCCTGGCCAGTGGTACCGGCGAAGAAGGCACCACGCCTGCGACCAGCGGGAGAGCCGTATGAGCCCCTTGGTCAGATCTGAAAAGTTTTTGACTTGGTTTGCCCCCGGCTTGGTGGGCGTGCTCTTGTTGCTGGCCTGGGAAGTGACCTGCTTGCACTTGGCTGTGCCCGACTATATCGTGCCGCGCCCCAGTGTGATTGCCACCACCCTGCGACTGGACTTTGTGATCTTGATGAAGTCGCTGTGGGTGACGATGCAAATCACCTTCATGGCGTTTGTGCTGGCCACACTCATTGGCACCTTGGTTGCGTTTGTGTTTGTGCAAAGCCGCTGGATTGAAATCAGCTTTTTCCCCTACGCCGTGCTACTGCAGGTCACACCGATTGCGGCCATTGCGCCTCTGATCATCATCTGGGTCAAAGACACCATGTTGGCGCTGACCGTGTGCGCCACCATCATTGCTCTGTTCCCGGTCATCGCTAACACTACACTGGGCTTGCGCAGCGTCAACCCTGGCTTGGCGTCGCTGTTTCGCATGCAGCGCGCCTCCAAGTTGCAAACCCTGTTGCGCCTGCAAATTCCCACCGCCCTGCCTTATTGGTTTGCTGGACTGCGTATCTCCAGCGGCTTGTCGCTGATTGGTGCCGTGGTGGCCGAGTTTGTGGCCGGCACTGGGGGCCAGGGCGCGGGGTTAGCGTATCAAATTTTACAGGCGGGTTTTCAAATCAACATCCCGCGCTTGTTTGCCGCTTTGTTTTTAATTTCTGTCGCGGGCATTG
Source organism: Comamonadaceae bacterium (assembly GCA_947452785.1). Classification (GTDB taxonomy): domain Bacteria; phylum Pseudomonadota; class Gammaproteobacteria; order Burkholderiales; family Burkholderiaceae_C; genus Limnohabitans_A. The sequence goes on from CANGDZ010000042.1 coordinate 3,240, forward strand.
CCCTGTTTGTGCTGATGCTGTTTGCCTCCAAGCGTGCCATTGGGCATTGGCACGACAGCGAAGCCACCGCCGAGACCTGACCCATGACCAGCACTTTGATTCAAAACGCCAGCGCCATGCTGACCGGAGGCATCGAGGCCGAGGCACGCACCAGCGCTACCGACCTGCGCATCGAAGGCGACCGCATCACAGAGATGGGCAGCCTCACGCCGCGTGCGGGCGAGACGGTGGTGGACGCGCGTGGCTGCGTGGTCTACCCCGGCTTTGTCAACACCCACCACCACTTGTTTCAGTCGGTGTTGAAAGGCGTGCCCGCCGGGCTGAATGTGCCGCTGTTTGAATGGCTGCAATCGGTGCCCTACCGCTATGGCCCTTACTTGGGTGAAGAGGCCATTGAGATCGCGGCAACCATCGGTATTGCCGAGTTGTTGCTGTCGGGCTGCACCACGGTGGCCGACCACCATTACCTGTACGGCACGAACATGGGCTACGACCCCAGCGCCACATTGTTCAACGTGGCTGAGCGCATGGGCGTGCGCTTTGTGCTGCTGCGCGGAGGCGCCACCATGGGCCGCTCGTTTGCCACCGACGAGCGCCCGCCCATGCCGACCCAGCCACTGGATGTTTATTTGCGCGAGGTCGAGCACAGCACGCGCCAGTTCCACGATGCCTCGCCCCAGGCCATGCGCAAAGTGGTGATGGCGCCCACCACACCGTTTTATTCGTGCACACCCGACGAGCTGCGCGAGATGGCCCGTGCCGCGCGCAGCTTAGGCATTCGACTGCACAGCCATTTGTCAGAGACCGCCGACTACGTGCGCTTTGCGCGGGACGTGCTCAAGTCTCGCCCGGTGGACTGGTGCGCCGAACAGGAATGGATTGGCCCCGATGTGAGCTTTGCCCACATGGTGCATTTGGATGCCGAAGAAATTGCCATTTGCGGGCAAACCAAAACTGCCATCGCCCATTGCCCGCAAAGCAATGGCCGCTTGGGCAGCGGCGTGGCCCCCGTGCAAGCCCTGGCCCAAGCCGGTGCCACCGTGAGCATCGGGGTGGACGGTGCGGCGTCCAACGAAGCCGCCGACATGGTCAGCGAGTTGCATGCGGCTTGGATGATTCATCGCGCCGTCAAAGGTGCCACCGCCCAGTCCGTCGAGACCTTGGTGCACTGGGCCACAGCCAACGGCGCCAAGGTGCTGGGGCTAGGCGACGTGGGCACACTGGCCCCCGGCATGCAGGCCGACTTGGTGCTGTATGACCTGACCCACCCACGCTACGCCGGCAACCATGACGACGCCACTGCGCCCATCACCGCAGGCGGTGCAGCCCACGTGCGCCACGCCTGGGTGGCAGGACGCACGGTAGTGTGCAATGGCCAGATACCGGGCCTGGATCTGGCCGAGTTGTCGGCGCGCGCCCGTGCTTTGGTGAAAAAAATACAGGCCTCTTAACAACCGTCGTTACAGCCCACACGTCATCCCTTACAAAGGTCAACTCATGCGCGTTTTGGTGGTATTTTGTCATCCGGTGGAAACCAGTTTTCACGCCACACTGCACCGCGACGTGGTGGGTACACTCACGCAGGCGGGCCATGAGGTAGACGACTTTGACTTGTACGCGGAAGGCTTCAACCCGGTGCTCTCCCGCGAAGAACGCTTGGGTTACCACGAGGTGCCCAACAACCGCGTGCCGGTCGAGGCCTACCTGCAACGCTTGGAGCGTGCCGAGGCCTTGGTGTTTTGTTTTCCCACTTGGTGCTTTGGCTTGCCCGCCATGCTCAAAGGTTTTTTTGACCGTTTGCTCATGCCCGGTGTGGCCTTTGACATCAGCGACCCCGCCCACGTCAAACCCGCCCTCACCCACATCCGACGCATCAGCGCCGTGGTGACCTACGGACGCCCGCGTTGGATGGCCTGGTACATGGGCGACCCACCCCGGCGCGTGATCACACGCTACCTGAGGGTGCTGGCCGGCCCGGGCGTCAAAATTGACTACCACGCCCGTTACCACATGAACACAGCCACGCCCACGCAGCTCACCCGCTTTCGCGATCGCGTGCGTGAGGCCATGCTCAAATTTGCTTGAATGAGTTTTCAACCCTCAAGAGTAGAAGCGTTCACCTGCATGGGGCAGGTCGGAAATTGCTCTTGCTTCGTCCCTTAAGGAGCGCCTCTATGCTGGTCACGCAACAACCTGTTTTCAGAAAATTCTGGCACGCCGTAATGCCGCTGTCGCAGCTCGCCGACGGACCCAAACCGTTCACCCTGCTTGGTGAAAACTTGGTGCTGTTCATCGACGACAACGGCCAGCCTGCCGCCTTGCAAGACCGCTGCTGTCACCGCACGGCCAAATTATCCAAAGGCTGGTGCGTGGACAAAGAAGGACAAGCCTGTGGCCAAGGTAGCATCCGCTGCGGCTACCACGGCTGGACCTATGACCGAACAGGCAAGGTCGTGCAAATCGTGCAGTACGACGCTGACCGTGCCATCCCACCCGACTACTGCACAAAGGCCTACCACTGCACGGCGCGCTACGGCTATGCCTGGGTGGCGCTGGAAGATCCGGTGGCCGACATTCCACCCATCCCCGAATTTGACGCGCCCGGCTGGCGAACGATTTACCAGTTCTACGAAACCTGGGCCACCAGCCCCGTGCGTGCGCTGGAAAACAGCTTTGACAACTCGCACTTCAGCTTTGTGCATCGCGCCACCTTTGGCGTGGCGGCCTCACCCAAGCCCAGCAAGTACGAGCTGGTGGACAACGAGGAAGGTTTTTATGCCGAGACCATCATCCAGGCCGTTAACCCCGAGCAGTTTCAACAAATCAGCGGCGTGAGCGAACCCATCACCACGCGTCACATGCGCAACGCCTACTTCTTGCCGTTCTCTCGCCGCTTGGACATCGAGTACCCCTCGGGCATTCGCCACATCATCATCAACTGCTTCACCCCGATTGACGACGGCCACATTCAGCTGTGCCAATGGCTGTTTCGCAACGACACCGAAGCCGAGTGCCCCGAAGCCATGCTGGTGCACTTTGACGAAGTCATCACACGCGAAGACAAAGACATCTTGGAGTCCACCGACCCCGACGCCATGGTCGACCTGCGCCGTCGGGGGGTGGAGTACTCGATGGACTCTGACCGACCCGGTATTATGATTCGCAAAAAATTAATGGAACTGCTTGCCAAAAATGGCGAAGAAGAGGTACATCGCTAATTATGTAGGGCTTTATTTTCTCATTTGTCTTTACCCCAATTTCAAATACAAATACAAAAAATTGTCATGGACTCCCAGAAAGTTGCCCATGGCGAACGGCTACTTCGCTTCAAGTTGAGTAACTAATATCACCAAGTCAAACAACCGCTTTTCGGGACGAGATCAGCCCGTAATGGCGAAAGCCTGGCGGGCTGCTTAGGGCCTGAAGGACCGATTAGTGCTTCAACCTTGAAGGTCTGCTTATGGACGAAACCGGGTGCTGACAAATTGGCGGCGAACGGCTCCTAACGCGACGTTTGAGTCACTTGCCTCCCCTGGCCGCACAACCAAAAAGTTGATTTCGAGTACAACGTAAAGTTCGCATCGTCAGTGACTTTCCGCATCAAAAAAATCTACTGAAACAAGTATGTCTGACACATACAAAATGTTCTAACCGAGTTTTAAGTTTGATTTCTTTGCTGCAACGCTAAATCCATCTTGCCCTGTTCTGTGAACCGCCACCATGGAAGGGATTCGCTTTTGTCATAGAGTGCTGCACAGAGAGCAAGGTGTAATAAACGCAGGGGTCATAGCGATGACCCATCGTGACTTTCAACTCATTGAACATCTTGAGCGGATCTCGACCCTCTAAATCTTCAGGAAAACCAATCCCAATGGACATCAAGTCGGCAGCGATGGCTTTTCCGATTTTCGGTAGATCCGTTAGATTTGCAACCATTTTGGCCTCGGTCAATTGAAATCACCCACATTTTGTCTGAATGCGAAGCCACGCTTTAGCCCACGAAAACTCTAGGTCTTTACTTTTTTTTCAAGCCGGCACCAGCCCGTCAATGACCTGAATGGTGCGGTCGCAGCGGTGTGCCAGTTCGGGGTTGTGCGTCACAAACAAAACCGCCGTGCCGTGCTCGCGATTGACTCGGCGAAACAGATCGAAGACCGCGTTGGCGCTTTTGGTGTCCAAGTTGCCTGTGGGTTCATCGGCCAGCAGCAAGGCTGGCTGCATGATCAGCGCGCGCGCCACAGCCACACGCTGTTGTTGCCCACCCGACAAGCGGGTGGCAGGCGTGTCACGCCAAGGTGTCAAGCCCACACTCTCAATCAAGGACAGCGCTCGGGCCTCTATCGCGGCCGTGGGGTAGCCCTGCAAACCCACCATGGGCAGCATCACATTTTCCAAGGCACTGAAGGCGCCAATCAAGTGGTGGTATTGAAAGACGAAACCAATGCTGCGCCCGCGCAGTTGCGTCAGGGCTTGGTCATCGAGCCGGGTGGTCTCCATGCCGGTGATTAGCAACTGGCCTTGGGTAGGTCGGTCCAGTAGGCCCACCAAATTGAGCAGCGTGCTCTTGCCCGAACCCGAAGGACCCATGACGGCCACAAACTCGCCCGCATTCAGCACCATGTCGATACCGTGCAAGACCTCCACTTCGGTCGACTCCCCCACATTGAAGGATTTGTGCACCTTGATCAACTGCACCACGGGTTTTTCAAGATTCGCCTTGACAGGGCTTGCGGGGATCAAGGGTGTTTCTTGCATGGCCTTAACCTCGGATAGCGACCACAGGGTCGAGTCGGGCCGCGCGCAAAGCCGGCGCCAGTGCGGCCAGCAAGCCAGTCAGCGTGGCCAGCGCCAAGGCTTCAAGCAGCATCACGGTATCAATAACAACGGCAAACATGGGCGCACCGTCTGCACTGCGCGACATGAGCAACCACAGTTGCAAGAACAAAGCGCCCAGTGCGCAGCCCACGACGGCACCGCCCAAACCCAGCAACCCGCCCTGCAACAAGAACACGCGCATGACTTGTGCACGAGAAATACCCATGGCGCGCAAGATGCCAATTTCTTTAGAACGCTGCACCACCGAGACGACCAGCACGCTGGCAATGCCAAAAGCCACAGACAAACCCACAAAAAAACGAATGGCGGTGTTGGCCAGGCTTTGCGATTTGATGGCGCTAAAAAACTGCGCATTGGTTTTGATCCAGCTGTCCGCCTGCAGTTTGGTGAGGGATTGGATGCGCTGCGCCACCGACTCTGCTGCATAAACATCGTTCACCGTAAGATCGATGACGGTCACCCCCCCCGGGTACCCCAGCAGGCTTTGTCCGCTGCGCAAGGAAACATAACCTGTACGCTGATTGGCCCCTTTGTTGCCTAGATCCAGGATACCTGAGATGACAAAATAATTGCTCACTCCTGTGGCCGACTGCACCAGCAGTTTGTCACCGACACTCAAGCCTAAATCAGCCGCCAGTTCGCTGCCGATCATGATGTCGCTGGCCCCCAAGCGAGCATGCCCGGCCACAATTTTTTCGCTCAGGTTGATAATTTGCTGGTACAGAGCCAAATCCACCGCCGTCAAACTCAATGAGCGACTGGCCGCCCCCCGGGTGATAAGGGTAGAGCCCGAAACCGAGGGTGAGGCCACACGCACCTCGGGCATAGCACGCAGCATTGTCAGCACTGCTTGCCATTGGTCAATGGACTTGAGTCGCTGCAGCGGCGCTTGGACCTGGTCTTTGTGCAAAGCCGTATCAAGTGGATGCTGAATGCGCACCTGCTCCTTGGGCGGCAAAACCTGGATATGCGGTTGCGCGGTGAGTACGCGTTTGACCAAATTCGATTGCAAGCCCTGCAGCAGCGCCGACATGAAGACAATCACGGCCACCCCAATGGCGATGCCAACGATGATGAACAGGCTTTGCATGCGGCCTTCGCGCAAGAAGCGTGTGGAAACAATCCACTCGAAAGGTTGAAATCGACCTAGCAGCATCACATCCCCTCGGGCTCAAGGTGCGCGGGGCCGCACATGTTGCCCCGCATGCAGATCCATACCTGCCACAGCCAGCACCCGTTCGCCGGTTTTGACGCCCGAAAGCAATTCGACCCAAGCGCTACTGCGCAGGCCCAAAGTCACTGGCACACGCTCTAACTTGTCAGCCGTCGTGACCCGCCAAACCCAGGGCTGTGCCGACTCAGCTTCATGCACCGCCTCTTGCGGCACGGCCAACGTGGCCGCACGGCGCCCCACTTCGATCTCTACCGACACCGTCATGTCTTGGCGCAAGTAGTTGGGAGGTGATGTCACTTTGAGTTTGACCTGCACCGAGCCACGCTGTGCATCGACCCCTGGCGCGATGCGGCTGACCACGGCCGCGAAACGCTGCTGCGCAAAAGCATCCGCCGATGCCACCGCACTCTGGCCCACCTGCAGCCAAGCCAGGTTGCGCTCATCAATCAAGGCCACCAGCTCGGTATCGCCTTGCGGCGCGAGCAAGAGCAGCGTCTTGCCGGGCTGCACCGCATCACCCGGCTCAACGTTGCGATTGACCACCAAGCCTTCAAACGGAGCGACCAAAGAGGTGTACGACAAGTGCGCTTTGGCCACTTGCGCATTGGCTCGCGCCAAAACCAAGGCACTCATCGCCAGTTCTTGCTCCGTACCCTGATCTTCATTGGCCAGTTTTTGGGCGTTGGCACTTTGCGCCTGAGCCTGCGCCACTTGCAGGGCACGCAGAGCTTCGTCCAATGCGGCTTGACCAATAAACCCTTGTTTCAACAGGGCCTGCTGACGCTCAAACTGGGTTCGTGCCTGGACTAAATTGGCCTGTGCCTGTTGGTCATTGGCTCGCGCAGTGGGCGCTTGGACGTCGCGCCACTGGAGCACTTTGTATTCTGCTTGGCGCACGCTCAACTGGGCCGCAGCCAGGGCCGCTTGGGCCTCACGGTCATCCAAGCTCAACAAGGTTTGACCTTGCCGAAATCGATCGCCCTCCATGACATTCACAGCCATCACCTTGCCGCTGATCTGCACGCCGCTGCTGGCCCGGTGCTGGGTTTGCACGGTAGCGGTGGCCACCACGGTGTGCACCATTTCACGCGCCTGCATTTGCTGAACCGGCAGTGAGGGCGCAGACCAACGCCAAGCGCCCCAAGCCAGCGCCAAGACCAAGACCACACCCACTGCCATCCAAAGTCGCCGCATACCGAGACTGCCTGTCATACCTGCTCCCCATCACCGTTTTTTTGAATCACGGGTGATTGAGCCACGGACCGGATCCTTAAACCTTGATCCAAGTCATTTACGGGGGACTCAATGGGTACTCAGCGCATCCCGCACCCTTACCGCAGCGCTTTCAAGGTCTGACCAAGCGGGCTGCGCTGGGGCATAACGCTGACGCATATAGCGCGCCAGATCGGCGATCTGCGCATCGTTCAAGGCGTGGCGAAAGCCAGGCATAAATCCCACATCAGGACCAGGCACGTCTTGCACCCCGTCCAAAATCACGCGCAGCAGGTTGTCGGGCTGGGCGCTGTGCACATTGGTGTTGAGCGCCAAGGGGCGGTTCACACCCAGCAGTTTGGGTCCGTCGCCTTCGTGGTGACAGGCACTGCAAGCGCCATCAAACAAACGCTGACCGGTACTGCCCACCAACTTGCTGCGTTGCTCGGCCGCTTGTTGCACCAGCAGCTTGGCTTGGGTGGCGGTGTCGGTGGCCGGTGGATTGAAACTGGCCAAGTAAGTGGCCATGGCGCGGATGTCGGCATCGGGCACTTGCGCCAATTGCTGCACCACCGCGGTCATGGGGCCCGCCGCCATGCCGTGATGCTCGGTGTGGCCGTGGCGCAGATAGCGGTAAAACTCGTCGGCACTCCAAGGTACGGGCGCGCTTGATAACGCGGTCAACGCCGGGGCCTGCCAACCGTCCACCATGGCCCCACTCAAATACGCCGCTCCGCTGCGCTCTGCACCCAAGGCATTGCGCGGTGTGTGGCAGGCGCCGCAGTGTCCTACGCCATTGACCAGGTAAGCGCCACGGTTCCATTCCACCGATTGACCAGGCATCGGCACAAAGGGTTGAGGGTCATGAAATAAACCGTTCCAACTGGCCATGAAGGCGCGTTGACTGAACGGAAAAGCCAGGGCTGTCTTGGGCGGCGCCGAAGCCACAGCCGGCTGCGCCATCAAGTAGGCATAGAGCGCCACCAAATCGTCATCGTTCATTTTGGCGAAGGACGTGAAAGGAAAAGCCGGATACAGGTGCCGGCCATCGCGCGAGATGCCTTCGCGCATGGCGCGCTGAAAAGCGCTGAAGGACCATTGTCCGATGCCGTGCTCAGGATCAGGCGTGAGGTTGGTGGTGTAAATAGTGCCAAACGGCGTGACCATGGCACGGCCCCCGGCATTGGCCACACCGCCGGGTGACGTATGACAAACCACGCAGTCGCCCACTGCGGCCAGTTGCCGGCCACGCTCAATCGTCTCCGCGGTGTACAGCGCGCTGGGGCTGTAGTGAACCGGCGCAATGACCACGCGCCCACCCAGTAAGGCCATGGTAGTTCCGATCACACCCGCGAGCAACGCCCCCACGCGCGACCAGCGAGGCAATGATACGGGCCAACGCACGCCTTCGGGCATCAACGGGGTCTGGGGTTGAGTGGCCTTCTCAGGCGGGGTCACTTCAGGTGAAATGGTTTGACTTTGCAAAGCCGCGCGCACGCGCTCGGGGGTGAATGGTGGCTCGCGAAAGCGCACCCCTGTGGCATCAAAAATGGCGTTGGCAATGGCTGCCGTGCCCGGTACCGAGGACGACTCCCCTGCCCCCAAAGGCGCTTCGTGTTGCCGCGGCAGCGTCACCACCTCGATCACCGGCACATCGCGGAAATTCAAAATCGGGTAACTGCCCCACTCCTGCGTGGCCACGGTATTTTTACGCGGCTCGATCTGCAGCTCTTCTTTCAGGGCGCGGCTGGTGGTTTGCAGCACATTGCCATGAATCTGCTGCTGCACGCCAGCCGGGTTGATCATCATGCCGGCGTCGTGACCGACCACCACGCGGCTCACATGCACCTCACCCGTGCGGCGATTCACCTCCACATCAGCGACCCAGGCGGCCCAGGCCGCGCCAAAGCCTGGCCATTTGCTGTGCACATAACGCGCATAGGCCACGCCCTGGCCGCGAAGCACGTCACCGCCCGTGCCTTGCACGGTGTGTTGGCGCGGCGCCGTACGCGGCTGCCAACCCGCACGCTCGGCCGTGGCGGCCAGCAGCTCCGATGCGCGGGGGTCTTGCAGGTACTGCAAGCGAAACTCGACCGGATCGACTCCCGCAGCAGCGGCCAGCTCGTCGATATAGCTTTCGTGCGCGAACGAGTTGGGCAGGGCCGACACGCCACGCAACCACGAGGCGCGCAAGATGGGCGCCATGTCGTTCACGCTAACACGCAGGTTATCAAAAGCATAGGGTGGCCGCGCGGTGCGGTCACCCATTTCATAGGCCTGCGCCAGAGGCTCAACGGTTCGGGTGAGCAGCAGGGCCAGGGTGGGCGCGCCGTTGGAGGGGTAGCTGGTTTCAAAATCGTAAGCCGCCACCGTGCCGTCGGCATTCAATCCGCCGCGCACATCCATGAGTTGCGCCGCGCCCTTGGGCTCCCAGGCATGTTCTTGTTCACGGGTGAGCTGCACCCGCACCGGCGCGCCGACCGCGCGGGCCAGCAGCGCGGCGTCGGCGGCGACATCGTCGGCGCCATTGCGGCCATAGCAACCTGCGGCTTCCATGCGCACCACGTCAACCACCGTGTCGTTCAAGCCCATCAGCTTGGCCAAGTCCGCGCGCAAGACATGCGGGTTTTGGGTGCCAGCCCAGACGGTCAAGTGGGGTTTCCCTTGCACTGCGTCCCCATGCCATTGCGCCAAAGCGCAGGACGGTCCGATCGACGCATGCAACTGATAAGGCCAGACATAGGTGCGCGACAAGCGCTGCGCAGCTTGCGCCAAGGCGCCGTCCACATCGCCTTCGTCTACCAGGCGGCGCTGCGTGGACGGGTTATTACGCAGCGCCTGCTGCAAGTCGCCCAGGGGCGGCAGACCGGGCCAGTCTTTCCACTGCACATGCAATTCGCGCATGGCTTGCTCGGCTTGTTCTTCGCGCTCGGCCACCACGCCGACAAAGTCACGAATCACCACCACCGCGCGCACGCCAGGGATGTGGGCTATCGACGACTCGTCCACCGACTCCAGCGTATTGCCAATGAAGTCACCATGGTCCGCCCCGGCATAAGGCGGGCGCACCACGCGCCCATGCAGCATGCCGGGCACGCGCATGTCGTGCACATACACCTGCTCGCCCGTGACCTTGGCCGGAATGTCCACCCGATCCACCGACTGGCCGATGACACGGTGTTCACTGGCGGCTTTGAGCGGCGTGGCCAGCGCCACAGTCAGCGCCACATGCTGGCACGCGATCAGCTCGGCGAAGCGGCACTGGCGGGTCGGGTCGGTGTGTACCGTCACTACACCGCCTTGCACCTGCAGTTCGCTGGGCAATACGTTGAACTGCTGCGCGGCACGGTCCAGCAACCAGGCACGCGCTTGCGCCGCTGCAGCGCGCAAAGGGGCCGCATGAATTTGCAACGAAGCACTGGCAATGGTCGCGCCCTGGTTGGGTGCCAGCGTGGTGCTGCCCAGCACCATGTGCACATCGGCCATGGCCACGTCCAACTCGTCGGCCACGAGTTGCGACAACGCCGTGCGAATGCCGGTGCCCAGATCGACATGGCCGTTCAGCGCGGTGACGCTGCCGTCGTCCCATACGGCCAGCAAAATTTCGACACCCTCTGCCGGATTGCCCGGCACGGCCAAGGGCTGGCCTTGGACGGGCGGCGGCGCGGGCGGTGGCTCACGGGTGATGAGCAGCACGCCTTGCGCGGCATGAAAATCTGCGCGGCGTTGTGGTTGCTCGGCGCGCCGGGTCATGCCCTGGACTCCTGCATCCGTTTTGCCGCCAACAGCACCGCCTGCACAATTTCAATGTGGGTGCCGCAGCGGCATAAATTGCCCGACAGTTCGCGGCGCACATCCGCTTCACTGGGGTTGGGCTCGCGCGCCAGCAAGGCCGCAGCCATCATCACCATGCCATTGAGGCAATAACCGCACTGCGCCGCTTGGGCATCGACAAATGCTTTTTGCACCGGATGCAATTCACCCACTACGCCGTGCAATGGGCTCAGCCCCTCCAGGGTAGTGATCTCGCGACCGGCCACGCCACGGGCAGGAATCACACAGGCCCGTGCAGCCACACCATCGACCCACACGGTGCAAGCGCCGCACTCCCCCAAACCGCAGCCAAACTTGGGGCCATTGAGCTGCAAGTCGTTGCGCAGAACCTGCAACAAATTGGCACGACCTGCAGCCGGCGGCAGTTCGCGCCGAACTTTATTGACCCGTAGGACCGTTGGGGGATGCATACCGTGCGCTGATCAGCTCAAGATTAGATCGGTGGACTGAAAAAAGTTTCTGCGGGTGTTCAAGCTCATGGCTCACTCCTGGTTGAAAAAGACCTTGCGCCGTAGTTCAAACGCTGAGGTAATTGCGCCGGACTTCTTCATTGGCAGCCAATTCCTGCATGCTGGCTTGGTACCGGATCTGGCCTTTTTCCAGCACATAGGCCCGGTCCGACACCAACTCTGCAAAATGCATGTTTTGCTCAGACAGCAAGATGCTCACGCCCTGGGCTTTGAGCGCCAAAATCATGTGTGCCATCTGCTCCACAATGACCGGCGCTACGCCTTCTGAGGGCTCGTCGAGCAGCACCAAAAACGGGTTACCCATCAGCGTGCGGGCCACGGTCAGCATTTGCTGCTCCCCGCCGCTCATGCTGCCGCCGGGGCGTTGCGGCATTTCACCCAAGTTCGGAAACAGTTCAAACAAGCGCTCCGGCGTCCAATGCGGCGCCGCCGTGCCATCAGGCCATTGACGCGGGTTTTGCTTGCCCACCTCCAGGTTTTCCATGACGGTGAGGTCGGTGAAAATGCGGCGGTCTTCAGGCACAAAACCCAGGCCGAGTCGGGCCGCGTGGTGCGGCTCGCTGCGCGAGAGGTCGTGGCCCATGAAAGTCACTTGCCCGCGCCTGCGCGCCAGCATGCCGATCAAGGCTTTGAGCGTGGTGGACTTGCCCGCGCCGTTGCGCCCCATCAGCGCCACGACTTCGCCGCGTCGCACTTGCAAATCGACATCGTACAAAATTTGGGCCGCGCCATACCAAGCGGCCAGGCCTTTGGCTTCAAGCAGGATATCGGATGCGCTCATGTGGGGGATTTCTCAAAAGTCTTGCCAGTGCCGAAATAAACTTCTTGCACCTTGGGGTGATCACGAATTTCCAGCGGTTTACCCTCAGCGATCAAGCGGCCACGGGCCAGCACGATCATGCGGTCGGCATAGGCAAAGACCACGTCCATGCTGTGCTCGGTGAACAACACGGCCATGCCGCGTTGCACCACCAACTCTTTGGTCAGTGCCATCAAGTCGTTGCGCTCTTTGGGCGCCATGCCGGCGGTGGGTTCGTCCATCAAGAGCAGCTTGGGACTGTTGGCCATGGCCACAGCCAACTCGACGCGCTTGACGTCGCCGTAGGCCAAGACGTTACAAGGCCGGTCGGCCTGCGACTTCATGCCCACCTGATCCAACAGGGCCAGTGCGTCGCCCCTGCGATGGTCGGCCGCACGCCGCCACATCGACAGCAACAAGTCGTCATGCGAGAGCAGCGCCATTTGCACGTTTTCCACCACGGTGAGCGAGGCAAAGGTTTCAGCGATCTGAAAGGTGCGACCCACACCCTGGCGCCAAATGGCGCGGGGCTTGCATCCCACCAGCTCTTGACCCTGCAGCAGGATGGAGCCTTGATCGGCGCGCAGCTGGCCGTTCACCATGTTGAAGGTGGTGGACTTGCCCGCGCCGTTGGGCCCGATCAAGGCCAACAGCTCGCCTTGTGCCAGATCAAAACTGATGCCGTCCACCGCCTTGACCCCGCCGAAGGACTTGCCCAGATTCTTCACTTGCAAAAGTGCGTTGCTCATGATGCGGCCCCCTCTTGCGGCGAAGTTTTGTGACGCAAGCGCTCCCACAACAACTGCACCGATCCGGCAATGCCTTGCGGGAACAACAACACCAAAATCAAAATCACGGAGCCCAACATGGCGCGCCAGTAATCGGTATTGCGCGCCACCACGTCATGCAACCAAGTGAAGCTGAAGGCGCCCACCACCGGCCCGGCCAAGGTTTGAATGCCGCCCAACAGCACCATGACCAAGCCGTCCACTGATTTGCCCACACTCATGGACTCGGGTGAGATGCTGCCCTTGGAAAAGGCATACAGCGCACCGGCCAAACCAGCCACTCCCCCGGCCAAAATAAAGGCCAACCACTGCATGCGTTTCACGTCGATGCCGATCGCATCGGCCCGCAGCACTGAATCGCGTCCAGCGCGCAGCGCATAGCCAAAGGGCGAAAACAACACCCGGCGCAGCCACAGCACACCCGCCACCACCAAGCCCAGCGTCAGCCAGTAGTACATGCGCTTGTCGCTGAACAGCTCAGAGGGCCAGACCCCTGTCAGGCCATTGCTGCCCCCTGTGAAACTGTCCCATTGAAAGGTCACCGCCCAAGTGATCTGGGCAAACGCCAAAGTCAGCATGGCAAGGTACACGCCCGACAAACGCACGGCAAACCAGCCAAAAACCAAGGCGCCGAATGCGGCTACCAAGGGCGCGGTCAGCAAGGCCATTTCCATCGACAAGCCCAGCGAGCGCACCAGCAGCGCCGCGCCATAAGCGCCCAAACCAAAATAGGCGGCATGGCCAAAGGAGTGCATGCCTGCAGGCCCCATGATGAAATGAAGGCTGGCCGCAAACAGGGCCGCAATCAACAAATCAATCAACAACACCGTGGTGTAAGGCGAACTCGCGGTAAGCCAAGGCATGACCACCAGCACCAGGCCCAGCAAGGCCGCAGCCACCAAGTAGGTTTTGCTGGCCGGGCGCAGCGGCTCCTCACGCAAGCCCATATACCGACTCGGGGCCTGCGGTTTACCCAGCAAGCCCCAAGGACGCCATACCAGCACGATGGCCATCACCACAAAGTCCACCACCAAGGTGAGCTTGGAAAAAGAAACTGCGACACCGAACACATCGACCATGCCCAACCAAATGCACACGGCTTTGACTTCGGCGATCAGCAACGCCGCCAGATAGGCACCCGGAATCGAGCCCATGCCGCCCACTACCACCACCACGAAGGCGGCTCCGATGATGTTCAAATCCATTTCCAAATTCGCAGGTTCACGCGGCAACTGCAAGGCACCGCCCAAACCGGCCAGCAGCGCGCCCAAAGCGAACACAGCGGTAAACAACCAGGCCTGATTGACGCCCAGGGCGCTGACCATCTCGCGATCTTGCGTGGCAGCCCGCACCAAGGTGCCCAAGCGGGTACGGGTGAGCAGCAGCCACAGCAGGGCTAACACCACGGGACCCGCCACAATCAAAAACAAATCGTATGTGGGGAATTGCCGCCCCCAAATAGACACCGAGCCAGCCAGCCCCGGCGCGCGAGGGCCAAGCAATTCTTCAGGTCCCCACAGCCACAGCATCGCGTCTTTCAAGACCAGCACCAATGCGAAGGTGGCCAGCAACTGAAACAGTTCGGGCGCTTTGTAAATGCGGCGCAGCAGCAGCATCTCGATCAAGGCCCCCAGCACACCCACCGCCAGCGCCGCCAGCGCGATCGACGGCCAAAAACCAATGCTGCCGGCCAAGCGATCCACCACCGTGTAAGCGATGTAAATGCCGGCCATGAAAAATGAGCCATGCGCAAAATTCACAATGCGCGTGACGCCAAAAATCAGCGACAAACCCGCCGCCACAAAAAACAGCGAAGACGCCGCCGCCAGCCCATTCAAAAGCTGAACGAAAAATCCGGAAAAACTCATGAAGGGATCATTTCGTGAAAAAGTCTGATCATGACAACCCCCTTTGAACCAGGTCCAAAGGGGTTTGACGTCACAGAGGGGAGAAGTGAAAGTGTCAGTCTGCCGCGCGTGATTTCTTCACTTCAGCCGCTGGCGGCTGGAACTGCGCGCCGTCCAGATAGCGCGCATCGACCATCACGCCTTTGCCATTGTCATTTTTGGTGCGGCCCACAAAAGCGCCCATGGTGGACTGGTGGTCTTCAGCGCGGTAAGTGATTTTGCCGAAAGGCGTATCCACCTGCAGCCCACCAAAGGCCAGGCGCAACTTGTCAGAGTCGGTGCTCTGCGCTTTGGCCACGCCGGCAACGACGGATTTGATCATCACATAGCCCACCACCGAGCCCAGACGCGGATAGTCTTTGAACTTGGCTTGGTACGACTGCAAGAACACTTTGTGTTCATTCGTGTTGAGCGAACTCCAAGGGTAGCCGGTGACGATCCAACCGTTGGGGGTTTCGTCTTTCAGCGGGTCCAAGTACTCGGGCTCACCAGTCAACATGCTGACCACTTCACGGCCCTGAAATAAACCACGGGTATTGCCTTCGCGCACGAACTTGGACAGGTCGGCACCAAACAAGACGTTGTAGATCGCATCCGGTTTGGCGTCAGCCAGGGCTTGCACCACACTGCCGGCATCGAGTTTTCCCAAGGGCGGGGCCTGCTCGGCCACAAACTCAACGTCGGGTTGCGCCGCTTTGAGCAGGGTCTTGAATGCTGCCGCAGCCGATTGACCGTATTCGTAGTTGGGGTAGACCACAGCCCAGCGCTTTTTCTTCAGCTTGACCGCTTCAGGCACCAGCATGGCCGCTTGCATGTAAGTGCCGGGACGCAAACGGAAGGTGTAGGCGTTGCCACCTTGCCATGTGAGCTTGTCGGTCAAGGGCTCACCGGCCAAGAAAAAGGCTTTCTTTTGTTTGGCAAAGTCTGCCACGGCCAAGCCGGTGTTGGACAAGAAGGTGCCGGTCAGCACGTCAATTTTTTCGCGCGAGATCAACTCTTCGGCCACGCGCACGGCGTCGCCCGGGTTGGCGTTGTCATCACGGGTGATGAGTTCGAATTTTTTACCCATCAATCCACCGGTCGCATTAATCTCGTCAATGGCCAACTCCATGCCTTTTTTGTAGGGTTCCAAAAATGCGGGCTGGGCTTTGTAGCTGTTGATCTCGCCGATCTTGATCGTGTTTTGGGCCTGTGCGGGCAAGGCCGCCCAAGTCAGAGCCGTCAGCGCCATGGCGCGACGAAGGGTGTTGACTGCTTTCATGGAGATTCTCCTGGGGTGGGTTAAAACGAGAAAAAATAGGCCTGCGTTTCAGCGCAAACCGTCCTGACCTTGAATGTCCTGCACTTGCAAACCGCCAATGCGGGGCAGTGGACGGCCGCTGTCGGTGACCACTACAGCGACCACAATTTCTTGCGCCCGCGGTGCATCGCCGACACGCGCCTCCATGGCATCGAAATGGCTGCGCACAAAGGCGGCATCTTTGTGACCCAAGGGCACGTCGATGGTTGTGCCCATGCCGCCGCGTTTTTTGGCTGAGGGAACCAAGGCGGCGCCCTTCTCCACCGCCACGCGCAATGGGGCTCCGAGTTTGGGATGCAAGATGGCAGCCGCATGCTCAAGTTCACCGGCCTCGCCCACGATGGCGGCTTTGCCATAGCTTTGCGCTTGGCCGGGCTCGATGCCTAAGGCTTGAACACATTTGTGGCCCAGCAACGCGCCCAGCTCTTCACCGATGGCGATCAACTCGTCCAGGTTCTCGCTGTAGCGCCCGGCATAGGGATTGGCGATCACCGCCATGGCCAAGGCGCGGCGCGTGGGGGGCAAAACAGGGCGACCCATCTCTTGATGGATCTCATCCACTTGAACAATGATTTTTCGAATATTGGCGCTCATCGCTAATGTCTCCTAGGGTTCTGTGAGGTCAATGGAGTTCAGCGCAAGCCGTTCCACTGGCTGATGTCCTCGGCGCGCAAACCGCCCACACGGGCGTGGATACGGTAGCCGGTGGTCATGGCGAGGATAAAGACGATTTCATCGGGTAGCGGCGCACCGGGCACACGCACCTCCATGGCGTCAAACTGGCCGCGCACATAAGAGGCGTTGATGTTGGTCAGCGGCACGTCCAGCGCGGCGCCGGGCGGCCCCACTTTTTTGGTCGAGGGCACGATGGACAGCGCATTGGCCGGTTGACCCGTCGGCTTGTCGTCGACCTTGCCGGCTTTGTAGGCTTCGCGGTCGCCCTTCCAGCCCAGCAACTCGCGCATCGCGTAACCCCCGGGCACGTGCCACAAGGCGCCATGCTCCAACTCGCCATGTTCGCCCACAATCGCACCTTTGCCGTAGGTGGCAATACGCTCTGCAGGCACCGCCATGGCTGCAAGTAAGCGACGCGCCATGTCAATACCCACATCTTGCAGCGCATCCATCATGGGCAAAATGTTCGCTTCATAACGGCCGGCGTAGGGGTTGGTCAGCACGGCACCGATTGCACCGCGCAGCAAGGGTTGTTCAGGCACGGGGCCGAACTCGTGAAAGATTTCTTCCACTTGGGTAAAGACTCGTCTTATTTCAATCATTGCATCACCATAAGCATTTATCAGGCCAAAGCCAAGCCCTCGTCTTGAAAAGAAGCTGACGCGGTCCCGGATGGCATCGGCAGGGTCAGAGACTGCCCTTGACACACCAATACCGCCCCTGATAGCCAACCCTTAGCCTGGCATTCTCGCGCACATTGCAACCCAGCTTGCAAGGCTTTCTGCACCAGTTCCACAGGCAAGTGAGGTACGTCCACGGTAACGGCCAGGTCACCCAAATCGGTCAAGTCACGCAGGGTCTGGGCCGACTGACGCACGATCCCCACATGCTCCACATTCACCGCATTGGCGATGATGCTGGCCGCCGCGTCGGCTTGTGCTGCGGTGGCAGCCAACACAGTCACGCTGTCGGCAATACCGAACGAAAAGCTGCGGCCACGCCAACCGCTGGTGGCCACGCCACGCACGGCCATCGTATGCGTGACATCAAATGCACCATCCAAGCTCAATCCCTGCATCAATTCGTGCGCTTGCAAACGTGCCAGGTCGGCATACAAGCCCACGCGGGCAGACTGCCCGGGCGTCAGGTGCAATGCGATGTCGCCACCATTGTTCACCCAAGCACGGGCCACGCCAGCTCGGTCATAGCTACGGATCAACTCTTGCGCCACGCTGCCCGCCACCGCCGCCATGGGCGTGATGAACTGCTGCGCCGCCCAAGGCAAGCAGGCCTGCCACATGCGGCGCGCCACCCCGCCTTGCAATGGACAAGGGTGCCCTGCCTGCACCGGTAAACGCAGCAACGCCCATTCCTCCATCAGTTCTGACAGCAGGGGCACAAACCGCGCCCATGCATGCTCGTGAGCCTCGGCGACCGCCCCTTGACCTGCGGGGCCCAAGGGATCGGCACCGATCACGATGTCCATGGGGCCATGCTGAAAATGCCAGCGACCCTCGGACAAGCGTTGACGAGATGCACTCACTCTGCGCGCCTTAACCCAGCATCGGGGCTTGCCCGAGCGGCCAACTGTTGTCTTGCGGCAACTCGGACCACTGCAGCGCGGTCGGAGCGCCCTCGTTGTGCCAGGCGCCGTGACGCAGCACATCCTCGAGCGAGCGCACATAAGTCATGTGCCCACCCAGGGCTTGGTAATCCGACAATCGCATGTTGAACTCGATGGGCGCAATGATGGCCGGTGTCGGCACGGTGCCAAAGCTGTTGTCGGGCATGCGCAACACGTCGGACATCACGGTGATGCCTCCACCAGGCCAGACAAAGGCAGGCGCGCCGCCGCAGGTCACATTGACCAGCGCTTGTTTGATGGCGCGTGTGAGCAAAACCGGGTTTTCTGTGACGCCGGCGCGCAAACTGCCGCCGGCACCGCCCAAGAACATCACGCTGCAAAGGGAAGGCTCACAGTTTTCGCCAATGCGGTCCACGATGGCACGCACCTCGGCAGGCATATCCTGCAGCACGGGTTGGAGTTGGTCGTCAAGCACATACCAAGCCGCGTGCTCACCCGTGGTGGAGGTCATCAGCAAGCGCAAGCCGGGCCAGACCACCTCTGGGTCCCAGCCCTCGATGATCGACAAAGGATTGGCAATGTCGGTGCCGCCCCAGCCATTGCCAGGATTGGCCACTTGGAAATACCGTCCTGGCGTGGATTTGCGCCCCCCCATTTCGATGCCTGAGGGCTTCATGTCCAGGCAGCGGCCCGCTTGGTGCTCGGTCAAAACGCCGGTGATGTGGTCGTCCAGCACCACCACCTCGTCCACCAAGCCAAAAAACTGGCGCGCAAAAATTCCCACCACCGCAGAGCCGCAGCCCACACGCATGCGCTGCTCTTCGACGCCGTTGACGATGGGTGGGCGTCCAGCCTGAATCACCAACTGGGCACCACCATCGATGGTCAACTCCACCGCCTGTTTGTTGCCCAAGGCTTGCATCATGTCGACTGTGACGCGGCCTTCTTTTTTACTGCCACCCGTCAGGTGGTGCACGCCGCCCAAGGACAACATTTGCGAGCCATACTCTGCCGTGGTGACGTGACCCACAACCTCGCCTTTCATGCGCACATTGGCTTGCTCGGCGCCCAAATAGCGGTCGGTATCGATCTTCACTTTGAAGCTGCAATAACTGAAGATGCCCTCTGTCACCACGGTCACCATGTCCACGCCCTTGACCTGAGAAGACACAATAAAGGGCGCTGGCTTGTAGTCAGGGTAGGTGGTGGATGAGCCCACGCCAGTGACAAAGACCTGATCAGCGTGAAGCAGATCACCATCCCAAGGCGCTGATGCCTGATCGCCGTCACGCGGAGCAAAAGGCACTAACTTGGGCTCATCTTGCTCCAGCGTGCGGCGCAGGAACACCACCGGATCCACGCGGACCAACAAGCCGTCGCGGTTGGCGTAACGATCGCAGGCACCCACGCGCCCAGCTGAGATTTGACACAGCACCGGACAGGCGTTGCATTCAATTTTGGCACCACTCATGCGCTCATTGCGCAGCTTGGCACGCTCCAGCACCTGGGGTGAAGCAGGCACCTCGCTGCTGGGCAGGCCATCGGTTTTAGAGTGTTCAGTCATCTCAGGTTCCGTCTATCAAGCTCACCGCAATGCACACTTGCACGTCGGCTTCAATTTGTGTAGCATTCACAAAACAAAAATGTTGTGATCACTACATGAAAAGTTAATATAACGCATCCTGTTTTGCCGCGCAACCGTATTTTTCCTAACCCGTGCTGCTGGGGTCTGATAGCCCCTTGCCGCCTTTACCGCGACCTTGAACCATCATGAGTGCTTTCAACGAAGAGCGGGTGCTGAGCGTGCACCACTGGACGGACCGTCTGTTTTCATTCACCACCACGCGAGATCCTTCGCTGCGCTTTTCCAACGGCCACTTCACCATGATTGGCCTGCGTGTGAACGACAAACCCCTGCTGCGGGCCTACAGCATTGCCAGCCCCAATTACGAAGAGCACCTTGAATTTTTGAGCATCAAGGTCGAGGAAGGCCCACTCACTTCACGCCTGCAACACATCCAGGTGGGTGACACCCTGATCGTAGGCAAGAAACCCACAGGGACCTTGCTGATCGATTACCTGACGCCGGCCAAGCGTCTGTACTTGCTGTCCACCGGCACGGGACTGGCGCCGTTTTTGAGCATCATTCGCGACCCTGAGACTTATGCCAAATTCGAAAGCGTGGTGGTTGTGCATGGTGTACGGCAAGTCGACGAGTTGGCCTACCATGATCTGATCGAGGACCACTTACCCCGACATGAATTCCTGGGCGAGATGATCAGCCGGCAATTGCGCTACTACCCCACAGTCACCCGCGAGACTTACCGCAATATGGGCCGTGTGACGACGCTGATTGAAAATGGCAAACTGTTCAAAGACTTGGGCTTGCCCAGCTTCAACCCCAAAGAAGATCGGGTGATGTTGTGCGGCAGCCCCGGCATGCTGCAAGACCTCAAGCTCATGCTGGAAGGCCAAGGCTTCGTGGAAGGCAACACCAGCACCCCAGGTGATTTTGTAATTGAACGGGCATTCGTCGAAAAATAAATTCATGGTGACTGCAGCACGCCAACCCAAACCCCGCCTCGCCAAGCCTGATGGCAAACGCACAGCGGGCGTGCGCGAACACAGCGCACAACAAACACGCGAAAGCATTTTGCGCGCTGCCATCAAAGTGTTTGCCCAGCATGGTTATGACGGCGGCAGTGTGGAAAAAATTTCCCGTCTGGCCAAGTCCTATGACCGCATGATTTACTACTACTTCGGCAGCAAAGAAGGCTTGTTCATCGAAGTGTTGGAAACCATTTACCGACGCATGAACGACGCTGAGGCTGAATTGGCCTTGGACGTGAGTCAACCGGTCAAGGCGCTGGAGCAGGTGGTGCATTTTGTGCTCGACTACTACCGCGCACACCCGGAATTTGTCACCCTGCTGAACACCGAAAATCTGCACAAGGGCAAGCACATCGTCAAATCGCTTCGGGCCAAGGAGTACTCGTCTCCGGCGATTGCGGTGATTGGCGACATCTTGCAATCCGGCGTTGCGCAAGGCCTGTTCCGTGCGGATATTTCAGCACGTGATGTTTATTTATTGATTGCCGCCACCGGCTATTTCTACATGTCCAACCGCTACACCTTGACGGCTTTTTTGGGCGAGAACGTTGACGCCGCTCAAGCCGTGGCGCAGTGGAAATCATTTGTCCTTGACACCGTGTTCCGCGTCGTGAACCCGGCCGTCTAACCCCATCCATAAGGAGTCTTTTCATGGCCGACATCGCAAGCACGGGTTCTTCCGGCAAAGTCGTTATTAAAAACATCGGCTTACTGCTTTCGGGCGACATTGATCTACCCATTTTGCAAGCCGACACCATCGTCGTCGACAACGGTTTGATCATCGCTGTGGGCCGCGAGAAAGATTGCGACCTGGAAGGCGCGCAAACCGTCATTGACGCCCGACAAACCTGCGTCTGCCCGGGTCTGATCGACAGCCATGTGCATCCGGTGTTTGGTGACTGGACGCCACGCCAAAACCAAATCGGCTGGATCGACTCCACCATGAACGGTGGCGTGACCACCATGGTCTCTGCCGGCGAAGTGCATTTGCCAGGACGCCCCAAAGACATCGTCGGCCTCAAAGCGCTGGCCATCACGGCGCAGCGTGCTTTTGACAATTTTCGTCCTGGTGGCGTGAAGGTGATTGCGGGCGCGCCCATCATCGAAAAAGGCATGACCGAGCAAGATTTCAAAGACCTGGCTGAGGCCGGCGTGAGCTTGCTGGGTGAGGTGGGGCTGGGCTCCGTCAAGGCCGGTTACGAAGCCAAAGAGATGGTGGCCTGGGCCCGCAAATACGGGATTCAGAGCACGATCCACACGGGGGGTCCGTCCATCCCGGGCTCGGGCATGATCGACAAAGACGTGGTGCTGGAAGCCGATGCCGACGTGATCGGCCACATCAACGGCGGCCACACCTCTTTGCCTGAAGCCCATGTGTGCGAGCTGTGCGAAAAGTCTTCACGCGCCATCGAAATCGTGCACAACGGCAATGAACGTGTCGCCATCGCCGCCGCCAAGGCCGCGCTGGAACTCAAATGCCCGCACCGCGTGATCCTGGGCACCGACGGGCCTGCGGGTTCGGGCGTGCAACCGCTGGGCATGTTGCGCATGGTGGCGCTGTTGTCGAGCTTAGCCAACATCCCCGCAGAATTGGTGTTTTGCTTTGCCACGGGCAACACAGCGCGCATACGCAATCTCAACTGCGGGTTGATTGAGGTCGGACGCTCAGCCGACTTTGTCTTCATGGACCGCGCCCAGCACACGGCGGGAAAAACGCTGCTGGAGAGCGTGCAACTGGGCGACATTCCCGGCGTTGGCATGGTCATGATCGACGGTATCGTGCGCTGTGGCCGAAGCCGCAACACGCCACCGGCCACAGAAATTCCAGTCGTCATCAGCGGTCACTGACGCCCCGAACATTTCCCGCGCTGCAGCAAGCCATGAGGCAACGTGCGGTCATGTCATCCTGACTTAGGCAGTGCCACCCATTGCCCGGCCAGCGGGTGGATGGCAATGCGGTGATCAAACACCGCCTCAATGGCACGCTGCGTGGCTTCGTCCGCACAAGCGCCGTGGTGCACGATCTGCCCGGCCTGCATCACCACCATGTCATCGGCATGCAGCGACATGCCAATCTCGTGCAGCACGCTGACCACTGTGGTGCCTTGAGCCAGCAGGCAATGCACTTGCTCCAGCCAGTCCACTTGGTGCGGCGGATCCAAATTGGCCAAGGGTTCGTCCATCAACATGATGCGGGCGTTCACCGCCAAGGCCCGCGCCAACAACACGCGCTGACGCTCGCCGCCAGACAATTGCCCAAGCGCAAGTTCGCGCCAATCCCAGGCTTGCGTGGCCTTGAGTGCGGCCTCAACCATGGCATGGTCTTGCGCCGTAGGCGCGGCCAGCCAGTCCTGGTGCGGAAAGCGCCCGAGCATGGCCACGTCCCACACGCGCAAATCGTCAGAGGCCGACTCGCCCTGCCCCAGCCATGAGAGTTGCCGGGCACGCTCACGCCGATCAATGGCCGCCAAAGGTTGGCCCAGCCAATGCACCTGGCCTGAAAGCTGTTGCGAAGGCGGGAGCAAGCCCGCCAAGGCCTTGAGCAAGGTGGACTTGCCGGCACCGTTGGGGCCCACGATGCAGGTCCAACGTCCAGCCGCAATCGTCAGGTCAATGCCATGCAAGACTTCTTGCTCACCCAGTCGCACACGCAACGCGTGGATTTGCAAGGCGGCCGTCATCCCCGGGCTCCGATCGAGGACATGCGCGACATGCGCCACAGCAAATAGCCACCGCCCAGTACGGCAGTAAGCACACCCACAGGCATTTCTTGCGGCGCCATCAGGCCACGCGCCAGCAGGTCGGCCAGCAACAGCAACAGCCCACCGGCTAGCGCCGACAACAGCACCGACCAAGCATGGGTGGTGCGCACCATCGCACGCACCAGATGCGGTGCAGCCAAACCAACAAAGGCAATCAAACCCATTTGCGCCACGGCCGTTCCTGTGGCCAAAGCCATCACGCTCACCAGCAGCATGCGCGCAGGCGCCAAGGGCACGCCCAGACTGAGCGCGGTGCTTTCACCCAAAGTCAAGGCATCCAGCACGCGGGCCATGCTCAAAGCCAATACCACGCACAACACCAACACGGTGCACATCAGCACGCAAGCGGTCCAGCCGATAAAGCCGGTCGAGCCCAACATGAAACCCTGCATGCCTTGCCAAACCTCAGGCCGCCACAAAGTCAAAAACGAGGTCATGGCACCCAGCACTACGCCCACAATCACACCGGCCAGCAGCAAGCGCAGGGTTTGTTGCACGCCGCGCGCCAATAGCAAAGTAAGTAACACGGCCAACACCGCGCCTACAAATGCAGCGCCAGTTAAACCCAAGCGCACCCACCAGCCAATGGCCAAGGTGCTGCCACCGAACAAGCTCAGATAGATGGCCACGCCCAAGGATGCGCCCGAGGCACTGCCAAGCAAGTACGGGTCCGCCAGCGGGTTGCGAAACAACCCCTGCGCCAAAGCACCAGCCAAGCCCAACAAGGCCCCGCCCGCCCAAGCGCCGAGCGAACGCGGCAGCCGGATGTCCCACACAATTTGCCACGACACCGGATCGTGCAGGGCTTGCCACCAAGGCTCCCAGCCGGTGCTGCCCATGGCGCTGCCCAAGGCCACACCCACTGCGCCAAAGAGCGCCAGCAGCAAGCTGAGCAACCAAGGGCTCAGCGGCTTCGTCATGGTTTGCCGCCTTGGCTGCGCGCAATACATTGCGCCATCAAGCGCGCGCCTTCGGCCATGCGCGGTCCTGCACGCACCAGCATGTCCGATTCGTCGGTATTGAAAACGCACACTTGGTCAGACTGAATCACCTTGAGCTGCGACCAACCTGGGCGCTGCAGCATGCTGGCCCGGCTGCTGTCGCCCGCCATGATGATGTCGGGCTGCGCGCGCACCACAAACTCAGGATTGATTTTGGGGAACGGCCCCAGACTGCCCGACAAGATGTTGCGCAAGCCCATGCGCTCGAGGGTCTCGCCAATGAACGACGAATCGCTGGCGCCGTAGGGTGCGGGGCTGACTTCGACATAGACTTTTTGGCCCCTGGCTTGCGGGGGCAGCGACTGCGCCGCAGCCAGAACGCCGGCATTGATCTCGCGCCACAATCGCTCGCCCTCCGATGCGGGTACGCCCAAGACCTGCGCCAAGGTCTTGATCACGCGTTGTAAATCGGCATGGGTACGAGGTTCTAGCGCCAGCACGGTGATGCCCAAGGCTTGCAGCCGCTCAGCGCCGCGCGCGGAAGTGGCCATCAGCACCAGGTCGGGTCGCTGCGCCACCACACGCTCAATGTTCGGGTCCAGCCCACCGCCCAAGCGGGGTAGTTGGCGTATGGAAGCAGGCCAGTTGGAATAACGGTCCAGCCCCACCAATTTGCGGCACTGCCCGAGGGCGCACACGGTTTCGGTGAGCGAGGGCAACAAACTCACGATGCGCACAGGCGGTTGGCTGAAGCTGACTTCTTGCTGGCGGTCGTCGCGCACAGTAACGGCTTGGGCCAAGCCCGTGCACATCGCGAAAACCACCCACGCCAAGCCGCGCGCCTTAAGCATGCTCGGCCTCCCAATTCACCATGATGCGGTGCAACTGGGCCACGCCATCGGTCAACGCCGCCGGGCCGGGTTGCAAAATGTCGGCGGACTTGATTTCAAAAATCTGCCCCGTACGCACAGCGGGCACGTCTTGCCAGTCTGGTCTGGCCGACACGGTGTCTGGGCGAAACTTCTTGCCGCACCATGAGCCAATGATGATGTCGGGCGCGCGGTCCACAATGGTCTGACCATCGGCAATGATGCGGTCCTTGCCCATGGGCATCACGGCCAGTTCAGGAAAAATGTCGTCGCCACCGGCAATGCCCATCAGCTCTGAGACCCAGCGAATGCCGCTGATGTGCGGCGTATCCCATTCTTCAAAAAACACTTTGGGGCGGCGTTTGAAACTCGCCGCCTTATGCTGAATCGCCTCGAGCTCAGCCCTCCAAGTTTGCAGCTTGGCGATGCCCGCTTCGGCCTGACCCACCATGGCAGCGACTTGGTACAGCATGGCAAAAATCTCATCCACGCTGCGCTGATTGAAGATAGTGACCTGCACACCGGCGCGAATCAACAAGGCGGCAATGTCGGCCTGCAAATCAGAAAAGCCAAACACACAGTCAGGCTGCAAGGCCAAAATCTTGTCGATTTTGGCCGTTAAAAAAGCACTGACCTTGGGCTTTTCCAAACGTGCACGGCGCGGTCGCACCGTGTAGCCCGAGATACCCACAATGCGCTGCTCCTGCCCCAACAGGTAGAGCCACTCCGTTGCCTCTTCGGTGAGGCAAACGATGCGCTGGGGACCAAGGTCAAGCGGGGTCATACGTTTAAGGCTTCATTTTCCAAGTCACACCCACCGTCAAAGTGCGTGGTAACTGGTTGTAGCCGTAAGCAGTTTGGTAGATTTTGTCTGTCAAATTTTCTACCCTGCCAAAAGCGACCCATTCTGGAGACAGCGGATATCTGGCTGTTAAATCAACCAATGTATAACTCGGCAATTCGGGGTTATCCAATGTATCCGGGCGGGCGCCTGTGTAGCGAAGGCTTGCGCCGATGACCCATTGACCCCACAGTTGCGACACAGAGGTCGAAGCCAGGGTTTGCGCACGACGCACCAAACGTTGGCCCGTGACTTCATTGATCGGATTTTGCAAAGTCAAACTGGCACGCACATCAGTGCGGCCCATGCGTCCGCTGTAGCTGGTTTCCAGTCCTTCGTTTTTCACACTGGCCACATTGTTGAATTGCCAAGTATTCATGTCATACAACAACAGGTCTCGGGTTTTGGTGCTGAACAAGGTCGATCGCATTCGATGCGATCCGTTTGACCACTGCAATCCCACCTCGTCGGTTTGCGCTGTTTCAGGCTTTAAATTCGGATTTCCACTACTGGGGTCATAAAGATAACCCAGTGGAGCAATATTGAATGCGGTGGAATGCGTCACAACCAACTTCCACTGTGCATTCAAGTCATGACCATAACCCCAATAGGATGAATTTTTAACACCCACCTCTTGCACATCATCGCTGCGCAAATTTATTTGAAAACTGTGGGCTCCTAGTTTGTAATTGCCTCCAGCGTAAATGGCAGTGAGAGAACGTTTTTTCAGCAATGCTGAATAATCATCCGACGCATCAATAGCCTGCAACTGTCTGTCAAATCCCAAGGTCGCAATCAAATTGTGGAGTTGGAACTCATTGACCCAAGACATCAATTGTGTGTGGGTCACCGCTTGTGTCTTCAGTGGATAAAGACCCACGGTATCGGTAGTGTTTTTCTCTTTGCCATCGGAAACATGAAGTCTGCTCTTCCAAGACTCAGAAATACGAGTCTTCCAATAAAGCGCGTTGCTATTGATCTGAGTCGTCCCCTTGTGGATGTCTGTGACCGAGGCATAAGTGGCATCGGAGACGTCATAGTCAAAACGGCCATGTGAGCCGTTGGCGCGCATGCCAATTTGATGATTAGGGTTCAAGTCATAAGACAAATGCAGAGTGTAGTTTTCATTTCTGTAACCATCCAAATCGGGGTTGACATTCAAGCCTTGCGACACATTGATGGCGTTGATGCCTCGGGTTGAATTTGTCCCCGCGCTGACTGCGTAATGCCAATCACCTGCTTTGCCTTGTGCACCAGCGAGAAGTCGTTGTGAGCCCAAAGTGCCCACCTCTGTGCTGATATAAGCCGAAGGAGCACCTTGGCCTTGTCGGGTGAAGACTTGAATCACCCCCCCAATAGCACCACTGCCGTAAATCGCCGATACATTGCCTCGCACAATTTCGACGTGATCGACCTGGTCCAACATGATGTGTTCAAGACTCACAGCACCCGTCGTGTCCTGTTTGGTCATAGGTATGCCATCAACCAAGACCAAAACCTGCATTGAAGCAGCACCTCTTAAAAATGCTGTTGCTTGAGAACCTCGCCCCCCGTTTTGTGTGAATTGAAAACCAGCTTCTCGCGCCAGTAAAGATGGCAAGTCAACCAACTGCGACTGCTCAATGACCTCGCGTCCCAGCACCGTGGTATGAGGTAAAGCATCCGTGAGAATTTGCTCCGTTCGACTCGCAGTCACAACCACTTGGGGCGACATTTCATTGGCCAATGACGGCGCACAAGACAAGCAAATAGACACGGCAGACGCCAGCCAGCGCAAAGGGGGACAATAAATTTTCATTTAAAACAAACAAGTTGTCTGTCCTCACCGCCTTCCCCGACAGTGCATGGACGTTCAAGCAGCACGTTTTCAGACGCACCGCCACCTTGTTGGCCGGTATCCGGGCTGGCGGAGACTACCTCTGTCGCCTTCCCAGTCGCTTGTTCAAGGCGACCAGTGGCTTGTTGACAGAGACGGAACTTGAGACAAGTTCGTCCGCTTGACCGTTGCGGGGGCAGCGCAGGTGGGGTGTAGTCGAGCGAGCGACGCGACCCTTCTGCTTCCCGTTGAACTGCGGCATGTGAACCACGCCGCGAGCACCAACAAAACGCATTGTAAGTTTGAAACTGTCTTCAACCCTACAATACAGGTATTCACTTTTTGTCGGCCATGACAGACCACCACACCATCGACCTGATTGCGGAACGTGTAGAGCACTTGCTGCTGCGCCACGAAGAGCTGACACGCACCAATGAGTTGCTGCGTCAGCAAGTCTCCGCTTTGTCCCAAGAACGCGATTTACTCAAGTCCCGACTGGCGGCGGCCCGCGCACGGGTTGACAGCCTGATAGAGCGTTTGCCCGCCACACCTGCCCAGGACGCCGCGCCATGAGTTCAAAGCAATTAGAAGTCCAAATCATGGGCCAAAGCTACCTGCTGGGTTGCCCAGAAGGCGGCGAACCCCAGTTGTTGGCGGCGGTCAGCAAGGTGGATGCAGCCATGTGCAAGATTCGCGACGCCGGCAAAATAAAAGCCCGCGACCGGATTGCGGTTTTGGCGGCGCTGAACTTGGCCTTTGACGCCAACGAAGCGACGGCGGCCGTCGTTTTGCCCCCTACGCTCACCCCAGCCAGTCCCCAAGGGCCTTTGTCAGATGCTGCCTCAGACCGCCTGACCCAGTTACTGCAACGCCTGGACCAGGCCCTGGGCCGCGACGGCCAGTTGATTTAAGCGACAGCCTCCCAGGCCTCATTTGGCCTACAATCGATCCGGTCTGCGGTGCATGCCGGGCTTTATATTTCCTTGAACCAATGCTCCACGAGCTCGGGCTTGGTACATTGACTGGTGAGCGTGATCATCTCGCGTTAGATGAACCCAACGTCAGTCTGCCCTCGCCCACCTGAACCCCCGGTTCAGGATGAGGGTCC
>CANGDZ010000043.1 GCA_947452785.1 Comamonadaceae bacterium
CTTTGATGCCCTTCTTGTGCAACCGAATGACTTGCTTGCGCCGCTCGTGCAGTTGCTCAAGTGTTTGGTATCTTGCGTCTTCTTTTTCCATGAACTAAACATGGGGGCAGTTACCAGGAATTCAAGACTTCAATGGGCCGAATCTATAGTGCTGACACAAATAGGGTATAAAAGAGCTCTAAATCAGCTGCACAGCGTACACCTAGAGATCTGACAAGCCGTCTCAGTTACGGACGAAAAAACAATAGCGTATAGGGCTGGGCTAGCGCTGGAAATCTTAAAGTCGCTAACTCCTTGTGAAACTTGCGACAAAGAATTTACCGAATTTCAACTCGTAGAAATGTCTGGTCAACTCGTCCGTCCAAGTTGTGGCGAACCGCGGGCCTTCATGAAACCCTAAAAATCTTGAGCTTGACCATGTTTGAAACAACCCCAATAAATCAACTACTTACACCAACCGACCCCAACAAACATTCGGAATTTGAGCCTCAACAGCTCTCTCTCCTCTGAAAAACGTTGGGACACGACTGTAATCAAATAATTTAATCCGAGCCATAAACCTTGAGAACACATGTTGGCTGCGGTGTTCAATTTATATATGACAGGGAATACACTTACACAAAATTATTTGGACGATATGCGAATCGTCATATAAGTGGCACACAATGAACTTGCATGCATCGTTTTGACGTGTGCGACCGAAAAAAGGAACTTCCATGAGCCAAGTGATTTCACAAACAGTCTTCAAACCCAACCCTGGTGCTGATATGTCAAAGTTAATGGCGTTGGTTGCCGAGAGCGCTGCGATTTGGCGTAAGCACGGTGCCGAAGTCGCAGTTTGGACAGTTTCCTCCGGTGAAATTGGAAACATGATTTTTTCTGCACGTTACGAGAGCTATGAAGCGTACGGCAAATGTACTGATGCCGTGGTCGCCGATCCAGCCTATCAGTCGTGGACAGCTAAAGGCGTCGCAAGTGGCCTCAGCACTTGGGTTCGAAGTGGCCTTGCTCGTCAAATTGCCATCTGATAGCCGTATCACTTAACCCCCTTGCTTTTTCGAAGGCGGGGTTTTCAAATGAAACGTGCTTGATTCAATTTTTATTCACACACCCATAGTGTGATCATGCCAACATTACCGTCCTGAGCCTGCTACTTCATGGTTGTTGCCGAGTAGCAAACGAATTAAAAAAAATCGAAAAATGAAAGCGTAATTCGTTATGAAATGGCCTGAAATATCGCAAGTTGAAGAGCTTATGCCTTTGCCAGAGGGCTTAACAGCGCAACGACTGCGTCGAAGCGACATACCGATGCTTATTAACTTTATTGAGAAGTGGTACCCCGACGTGTCTGTCGGCGGAGCAAGTTGCTACCTGACCCCTGAGTTTTATGAAAGCGATGCCACGCTGGAGGGGGGAGAAGACAAACCGCTTTTCGTGATGCTAATCTGGAAATCGCAAGATCTGGCAGGGTTCGTTTCGTGGGACTGGGAAGCTGCTCCACAGGCCCTTTACGCACGTTTTGGCGTGATAAACCCATCGCATAGATCAGCCGGACTCGGAACTTACGGTATGAAATTCGGAGAAGCATTAGGTCGACTGATGGGGGCTGGATTTATATATTCCATGTGCACTTTGAAAACTCCCCACATGCAGGCGGCGTTTGAGCGGTCTGGATACAAATTGCTTGGGTTCGCCCCTGGCTATGACAAAGAAATCGTAAGCCCTGGAGTAGTCAAGCGTGTGTTTGAGGCCTATTACGCCAAAATTTTGGTCGCAGAGAGCGAACTGCAAGTACCTGATCCGGCCAATTTGACGCCAAAAACGATGGCTCTGTTCCAGTCCATGTTTCCAGAATTTGTAACCAAATAATAGGGCTTGAAAATTAAGGAAAGCTTTTGTTTATGGCAATCTCGATTCGTACCGCAACCGATGCTCAATCAGAGCTCGTACTCGCAACAACAGTCCTCGCTTTCTGCACTGACCCCTTTGTACGATGGGCAGCAACCGACCCGCATCAATACTTAACGCGCTATCCGAGTCTGTTCAAGGCGTTCATCAGTAAGGCATTGAAAAATAACACAGCCTACTATGCAGAAGGATTTTCAGGTGTGGCAGTTTGGATTCCACCGGAAGCGAGCATTGATGAAGAAGAAATAGCCTTGGCAATACAAAATCTAGGTGAATCGCCACTTCAAAATATGGCTGAAAATTTATTCGAGCAAGTCAGTAAATTTCACCCGAATCAACCGTATTGGTACTTGCCTTTAATGGGTGTTGAGCCAAGTCACCAACGCAAAGGCGTGGGGTCGGCCTTGCTTAAGCACGGTTTGATGGCGTGTGACCGTGATCAGAAGCTTGCCTACCTTGAGGCGTCAAGTGAGCAGAATCTTGCGCTCTACGAGCGATATGGATTTGAAGTTGTCGGCACTATTCAGGCGGGCAGTTCGCCATCGATTTTTCCAATGGTGCGCGAACCAAGGTAAAGGGTTGTCAGAGCAACTAATTTAAGTGAAATTGGTTGGCCGCTTTTAAGATTTAGCAGGGCCTGTAGCCTACTCACCGAAAGTCCCCTTCGGGTCCTCAAGCACGGGTTGAAGGAACAACCGCATCGTCCGCGAAAAATCCATCACTGCCCCGACAGGTTCAACGGCCGCAATGGGTCGGCTGCTACCGGTTACTGACCGCGGTCGGATAGCAGCTTTCAGCCTCTATGCTTAGGTAACAACTATGCGCAGATGTTGGTTTGTGAATGACACTGGCCGCTCTGTCGGTGAGACTTCGGGGCCAGCGAAATCTGCACATAGTTTCAGTGTCTAAAGGAATTGCATAAGCGAGTCTGGAGCTTTGTATCGGCTCATCTTGGTATTGGGCTCCTCTAGCCTCGCAAAGGCCCGCTCTTTCGTCGCAAGGTCAGCCTCGACGTAGCGGTGGGTGGTTGTCAATTTTTCGTGACCCAGCCAGAGAGTGATCGTGTTGAATGGAACGCCTGACTGCAGCATTTGCATTGCGCAGGTGTGCCTCAGGGTATGGGGGGAGATGCGTTTCCCATAGTGATCTCCTGAAGTGGGATCACCAGTGAAACTCTAGGGAATAACTATGTCCAGATATTCAGTTGGCCACCCAGCCGTGACCCGCATCCTGCGGGCCTGAGAGCATCACAGGAAAACCATCTGCGCATAGTTGTCACCTGAGCATAGAGGCTGGTTACTGTCATACACGGCTGGTTGACTGGCCGGAAGCATCCGACCCATAGCGGACGTTGGACTTATCAGTGCAGTGATGGGTTTGTCGCGATAGCCGACGTTTCCGCCAAGCTAAAAAATCTTAAAGATTGCTCAACTCAACACCAGTCATCTAGGCGTTTGTCTACTGCCTTAGGGGAATGCCAATGTTCACAGTTTTAAATGTCGCATCCATAAGTGACTTCGGCGCGACACCATCGAGGTATTTGCAATGAGTCGGACCTGATTGAGTTTTTGGCTACCAGCAAAGTCAAAAGAACAGGTTCTTTGTTTTTGGCGTATAAACACTTACACACCTACACACCCAAACACTAGAGAGAGATTATGGACACAGTTCGCTGGAACATCGCCGTGTCGCCTGACACGGACCAATCCGTTCGCATGTTCATTGCCGCACAGGGCGGTGGCCGTAAGGGCGACTTGTCACGCTTCATTGAGGAGGCCGTGCGCTCATACCTTCTTGAAAAGGCAGTTGAGCAAGCCAAGTCTGCCTCGAGTAGCATGGGCGCGTCCGAATTGAGCGACCTTATTGACGAGGCGGTGCAACGGGCGCGTAAGCACTAATGCGGGTCATTTTGGACACCAATATGCTGCTTGGTGCACTGATCTCGCCTTACGGTCCACCCGACATCATTTATCGCGCTTGGCGAGCGGCCAGATTCGAGCTAGTTACCTCAGTCGCTCAGCTTGAAGAAATGCGACGAGTGAGCCGGTACCCAAAACTCAAGACTATCCTGCCAGCCCACCGTGTCGGCACCATGGTCAACAACATGCAACGCGCCATTGTTCTGGACAATTTGCCACAGCCCCCTAATGGCATGGACCTGAACGATCCGAACGATGTTTTTCTGCTTTCAATGGCATTGGCTAGCGAGGCTGACTACTTGGTTACCGGAGACCGTCGCGCCGGACTTCTTC
Source organism: Comamonadaceae bacterium (assembly GCA_947452785.1). GTDB lineage: Bacteria > Pseudomonadota > Gammaproteobacteria > Burkholderiales > Burkholderiaceae_C > Limnohabitans_A. The sequence continues at coordinate 4,161 of CANGDZ010000043.1, forward strand.
AACTGGGTAGCGCTGGGCGTACTCGCATCGTTTCCCCAGCCACATTCTGCGTCGAGGTCCTTTGAGGACTTCTTCGAAGACTTTCTGTGTTGGTCACCAGGGGCCGCCGTACATAAGTATTGACCTATGACTGCTTCTCAATATTCACTGGGCATGGTTCCATTTCGGCTAAAGACCGCTTAGGGCCTGAAGCACGGTTTGGTGCCAAAACCGCATTGTCCTTTGGCCGACTGCAGTCCGTCAAAACGTCTGATCCGGTGATCAGCAAACGCGAGACAACTGTCTCAGAAACGACCAAATCGAACCACTGCAAAGCTCTCGCATTCAAGCCGTTGCGGCACGCTTCCAAGCCGCAGCGGCTGCGCCAGCGTCGTCGCGCTGCTCGGCCAATTGCGCCAAGGCCGTCCAGGCTTGGCGTCGCAAACCAACATCGTCCAGGAGCTTGGCCGCCTGGCTGAGCAAGGCCTGCGCCTTGCCCCAGAGTTGACGCTTCATGCACGTCATGCCGGCCAAATACAGTAGCGCAGCGTCTTGCGGCTGGGCCAGTTGGGCCGATTCAATGCGTGCCAACCATTCCCGCTCGCCAGGCGCCTCGGCGTGACCCAGACTTTGATCGAGTACGCGAACCAATTGCACTTTTTGCGTCGAAGACAGGGACGTAGGCGACTTCAAAAACCGGTCCCAAATCGGCAACAGCCAAGACCGTGCCACCGAGGCTTCGCCCTTCAAAGCAAACCAGCGTTGAGCGGCTTTCACCGCCAACTCGGGCGTTAAGCGTTGGGCCGAACCCAGACTTTGCCAAACGCGCAGCAACTGATCTGTTTCGTGGGTATGCGCCAATAAGTCCAGCACCAAGCCACGCACAATGCTGTCAGCCGCAGCAGGTGAAAACGCACGGTGTTTGGCCAGCAGCAAGGCCGTGTCCAGCGCCTGCGCAGGCTGATCGGCCAAGCGGGAGGCTTTCAATCGCAAGCGCATAGCCACCGTACGGCGGGACACGCCCTGCGGCAACTGATCTAGCCACTGCAAGCTGGCCTGCGCATCCCGATCGTCCAGCGACCAACGCGCTGCGCGCAGCAAACCGCCTTCTTTGAGAATTTGACGCACCGTGGTCGAACCCCCGTCGGCCTCTTGCAAAGCCCTCTGCAAATGGGCTTGGCGGGTGGCCTTGTCTTGCAAAGCATGCGCCGCTTCAGCAACCATCACATGGGCCAAGGCTTTCAACGAGGGAGCATGGGCCAAAGCACCGCCCGTCAGAGCCAAGGCCTGTTCGCGCTCGATCACCAACTCCGCCGCTTTGCGCGCGCGCAAAAACCGCCCCGCCATGAAGTTCGCACTGGCGTCCAGCAAAGCGCCATAAGCGGCGCGTTCTTTTTGCAGCAAGCGCCAGCGTTTGGCTTGTTGGGGCAAGGCCACCATGGCCGACAAGGCACGCTGTGCGAAATGCGTCACCACCAGCACCAAGACCAACACCAAGAGCACCAGATTCAAAGACAAGTCCACTCGGTACGGCGGCCAGAACACCGTCACGGTGCCCACATTGCTGCCGGCCAGCAAGGCACCGGCCACCGCAATGGCAAACAGACTGATCAACCACAAAGCGATGCGCATGGGGTTTACCTTCCTGCCGCGGCAGTGGCCAGCGCAGACAAGGTGCTGTCCATACGGGGCATCTCCCCTTTGCGCAATTGGGCTTGTGACTGCTCGATTAATTGCAAAGCCTGTTGCGACTTGCGTGCGTTCATGTCGACATATTTACGCATCAAAGCGGCGCACGAAGTCAGGTCCGCTTGCAAGGACTCGTTTTGTCGCGCCAACAAACCCATGCGCGCATTGAGCAGTTTGAGCTTGAGGTTTTCGCGCAAGAAAAAACTTTGGTCGGGCGACAACAAAGCAGCCTCGGGCGCGTCGATGCGGCTGACCCGCAGCAAACCGCGCACTTCTTGCCAAAAGCGCAACACGCCTACTTGCCACCAACTGGGGTTCGTTGGCGTGGCTGCGACGGAGTTAACCTGCAGTGCCGCAGCGGCGACCGCCTGGTTGGCCAAGGGCAACTCGTCAACCAAAGCCACCAACTCATCGAGTTTGATCAGCAAGCCGGGCACATCGGTCACTTGGGCCGACTTGACCTGCTCCAAGTCTTTTGCAATCGCCCGTTGCACGGCGGTCAGGCGCGGCTGGCCGACTCGCTGCACACGTTGCTGCGCCGACTTGAGCGCGGCCAGCATGGGCTCCATGCTGCCTGTCAGTTGCGATTGCTGCTGGGCCATACGCAAGGCCGCTTCAATGTCGACCACCAAATTTTCATCGCGCGAGCGCGACAGGCTTTGCATCAACTCGTCCAGTTGGCCGCGCTGCAAAGCCACCTCGCCCACACGCGACTCCAGCAGCCCCAAACGCGCCGCACTGTCCTTCACGGATTCTTGCGCTTGCTTGGCCCAGGCTTTGGCTTCCAGGGACTGTTGCCCCGCATCAGCGCTTTGGCGTGCCAGCTGGCTTTGAATGCGCGAGAGCTTTTCCCACAGCATCGCGCTGCCCACCAAAGCCAGCACCGCCAACAGGGTGGGCACGGCGACCGACCATCGCCATGGCGAAGCCTTAGGGACGGGGTGCTGCTGAGTTGCGGGGTGTTCTGAATTCATGGAGGGATTTTATAGAGGTCGCCACGGCAAAAAGCGAAGGTTGCGCAATAGCCACACTGCCCCAGCCCGCCAGTCGGGCGTGTTGCGCAATGCGCGGATGGGTGGCCACGGCCAGGGCCTGCGACCAACCCTGATTGGGCAAAGCGGCTTTCAAATGGGCAATGGCCTCGGAGTTGCTGAACAACCAGACCGAGCCATCGGCCGCCGCTTGCACAGCCGATGCGCGTTGTTCGTTGCTGAACACCGGTGTTTGCCGCTGGTAGGCCGCCACCGGGTCTACCTGAACGCCTGCAGCTTGCAACTGGGTGCTGAGCCAGTCGCGCCCCGCCACTCGGCCTTGCGCATCGGCTCCCCGCACCATCAGCACCCTCTGGCCTGCGTGCGCCTGAGGGGCAATTACCGCCCACAAAGCTTCAGAGTCCCATTGGGGCGCATCTGCGCCAGGGGCATCGATCTGGCTTTCTGGAACACCGACCGCCAGCAAAGCGGCTCGGCTGCCCATGCCCGTGACCCAGGCCCTTGTCTGGCCCAAAGGCGAAGCAGGCTGCGCTGCCGCTTGAAAAAAGTAACGCACCGCGTTGGCGCTGACGAACATCACAGCGTGATACTGAGCGATGTCTTGCCAGGCCACATGCACCGGACGCAGATCCGCAACCGGGCTAATGGCCATCAATGGCAATGACTGTGCATCCAGCCCCAAATCGTTCAGGCCTTGGATCCAGGGCGCAGCGTCTTGGGGCGCGCGTGTCACCCAGACGCGCGTGGGCGGGTTCAGGGGCGGCGCGGGGTGGGAACTAGACACAGAACAGGCCCCCTCAATGGGCGCCGGCCTGTTTCAAGCGCTGGGCAATCTGCGCGCCCAGTTGCTCGGCACCGGCATGATCAGGCTGACTGAAGGTGGCTTGGGCCGTGATCAAACGGGCCTCGCCTTCGGGGTCGCCCCAGGCGGCTTGCAGGGTCAACACATCCGCGGCCAAGGTGGCGTGCGCGGCCAGGGGCATAGAGCAGCTGCCCCCCATGGCGCGGCTGACCGCACGCTCTGCGGCCACACGCAACCAGGAGGCAGAGTGGGCCAAAGGGGCCAGGGCGTCGCGCAAATCTTGCCGGTCGGCGCAAATTTCAATGCCCAAGGCGCCCTGCCCTGCGGCGGGCAACATCTCGGCTTCGTCAAAAATATGGCGGATGCGTGCGCTCAAATTCAAACGCTTGAGCCCCGCCGCCGCCAGCACAATGCCGGCGTACTGACCTTCGTCGAGTTTGCGCAAGCGGGTGTCCAAGTTGCCGCGCAAAGGCTCAATCTTCAGGTCGGGGCGCAAGGCGCGCAGCAACACGGTGCGGCGCAGACTGGAGGTGCCCACCACCGCGCCTGCCGGCAAATCGGCCAAGGTCGCGTACTGCGATGAGACCCAGGCGTCACGCGGGTCTTCGCGCTCCATGACGCAGGCCAGATCAAAACCTTCGGGCAAGTCCATGGGCACGTCTTTGAGCGAATGCACGGCAATGTCGGCGCGGCCTTCTTGCAAAGCCTGCTCCAGCTCTTTCACAAACAAGCCTTTGCCGCCCACTTTGCTCAGACTGCGGTCCAAAATTTGGTCGCCTTGCGTGGTCATGCCCAGCAATGTCACGGTGTGTCCACGGGCGCGCAGCAAGGCTTGTACATGCTCGGCTTGCCACAGGGCCAAACGGCTTTCGCGGGTGGCAATGACGATGGACAAGGGCGAAACCAAGTGCGAAGAATTAGAAACAGGTGCGGTCAAAGCGGTAACTCATTGGTAATTTTGAGGGTGTGGTCAATGCTAGCATGGGCATTCTTCATTCACCTTGCACGGCACCAGCCACTCCATGACCCACTCCATGAAACCGGCTCCAGCAGAATCACCCTCGCGTCATACCCGGGACAACGAACGCCCCTTGGTCGAGGACATCCGCTTGCTGGGCCGTTTATTGGGCGATGTAATTCGCGAGCAAGAAGGCGCGCCTGCTTTTGAATTGGTCGAAAAAATTCGCAAACTCTCGGTGGCATTCCGCCGCGATGCCGACCACGAAGCCGACAAAGCCCTGAAGAAACTGCTCAAAAGCCTGAGCGGCGAGCAAGCAGTCAGTGTGATCCGTGCTTTCACCTACTTCAGCCATTTGGCCAATTTGGCCGAAGACCGGCACCACATTCGCCGCCGTGCGGTGCATGAGCGCGCCGGCCACACCCAAGAAGGCAGCATCGAAGTGGCGCTGCAGCGTATGCGCTGGGCCGGCATCACCCCGAAAACCATTGCCCACACCCTGGCGCACAGTTATGTGGCCCCGGTGTTGACCGCGCACCCAACCGAGGTGCAGCGCCAAAGCATTTTGAGCGCCGAGCGCGATATTGCGCGCCTGCTCACCGCACGCGACGAGATCAAAGACCGCGCTGCCGCCGTCAACGCGGCCAAAGATGCCCTGAGCCCACGCGAGCTGGCCGCCAACGAACAGCAGCTTCGCGCCCGTGTGATGCAGCTGTGGCAAACCCGTTTGCTGCGATTTTCTAAATTGACGGTGGCCGACGAAATTGAAAACGCGCTGAGCTATTACGAAGCCACCTTCTTGCGCGAAATTCCCAAAATTTACGCGGAGCTCGAACGCGAACTCGACCACCAACCCGTGGCCAGCTTTTTGCGCATGGGCCAATGGATTGGCGGCGATCGCGATGGCAACCCCAATGTCACCGCCGAAACCTTGGAATATGCGCTGCGGCGCCAGTCCGAGGTGGCGCTGCGCCATTATTTGACCGAGGTGCATTACCTGGGCGGCGAGCTGTCGCTGTCGGCCATGCTGGTGGACTTCCCCGCCGAGATGCAGGCCCTGGCCGCACGCTCGCCCGACACCAACGCACACCGCATGGACGAGCCCTACCGCCGGGCGCTGACGGGCATCTACGCGCGCCTGGCCGCAACGCTCAAGACATTGACCGGTGGCGACGCCGCACGCCATGCGGTGGCGCCGCAAAACCCGTACGACAACGCGCAAGAATTTCTGGTCGATTTGCGCACCATTGAAACTTCGCTGCGCAGCCAGCACGCCCAAGCCCTGGCCGACCAGCGCTTGCACCCGCTGATTCGTGCGGTGGAGGTGTTTGGCTTTCACCTGGCCACGGTGGACTTGCGCCAAAGCTCAGACAAGCATGAAGAAGTCGTGGCCGAGCTGCTGGCCACCGCCCGCGTGCACACGGGCTACCCCCAGTTGGACGAAGCCGCCAAGCGCGCCTTGTTGATGCAACTGCTGAATGACGCCAGACCGCTACGCGTCCCGGGCGCGGACTACTCGGCACACACGCGCTCCGAATTGGCCATTTTTGAGTCGGCCAAACGCATGCGCGAACTCTATGGCGGTGAGGCCATTCGCCACTACATCATCAGCCACACCGAAACTGTGAGCGACTTGCTGGAAGTGCTGTTGCTGCAAAAAGAAGTGGGACTGATGCACCACACGCTGGACAGCAAAGCCACCAACGACCTGATCGTGGTGCCGCTGTTTGAAACCATTGAAGACCTGCGTAACGCCGCACCCATCATGCGTGAGTTTTATGCGTTGCCCGGCGTGGCCAACTTGGTGCAAAGTTCCGGTGCGGAGCAAGACATCATGCTGGGTTACTCCGACAGCAACAAAGACGGTGGCATTTTCACCAGCAACTGGGAGCTGTACCGCGCCGAGATTGCGCTGGTCGAACTGTTTGACACCTTGGCACAAAGCCATCACATCCAGCTGCGCATGTTCCACGGCCGGGGTGGCACCGTGGGGCGTGGCGGCGGCCCCAGCTACCAAGCCATCTTGGCGCAACCGCCCGGCACGGTGCGCGGGCAAATTCGCCTGACCGAACAGGGCGAAGTCATCGGATCCAAATACGCCAACCCCGAAATCGGCCGGCGCAACTTAGAAACTCTGGTCGCCGCCACGCTGGAAGCCACCTTGCTGCAGCCCACCAAACCCGCCATCAAGCAGTTTTTGGAGACGGCCGCCAAGCTGTCGCAAGCCAGCATGACCGCCTACCGCGCGCTGGTGTACGAAACCCCGGGCTTCAACGACTACTTTTTCAGCGCCACGCCGATCCGCGAAATTGCCGAGCTGAACATCGGCTCGCGCCCCGCCTCGCGCAAAGCCAATCAACAAATAGAAGACCTGCGCGCCATCCCCTGGGGCTTTAGCTGGGGCCAATGCCGCTTGACGCTGCCCGGTTGGTTCGGCTTTGGCTCGGCGGTGAGCCAGCTCTTGGACCAACCCACGCCCACCGAGCGCAAAGCCGCCCTGGCCTTGCTACAGAAGATGTACCGCCAGTGGCCGTTCTTTCGCACCCTGCTGTCGAACATGGACATGGTGCTGGCCAAGAGCGACATGGCCCTGGCCTCGCGCTACGCCGAGCTGGTCAGCGATACGCGCTTACGCAAAAAAGTCTTCAACGCCATCGATGCCGAATGGCACCGCACGGTAGACGCCTTGGCACAAATCACCGGCGAGAAAAACCGCCTGGCCAACAACCCGGCACTGGCCCGGTCGATTCGCCACCGCTTTCCGTACATCGACCCGTTGCACCATTTGCAGGTCGAACTGGTGCGCCGCTACCGCGAAGGCAAAGCCGACGAACGCGTGCAACGCGGGATTCACATCAGCATCAACGGGATTGCGGCGGGGCTCAGAAATACCGGCTGATTGATTCCACTGCGGCAGAGCAAGCAATCATGGCTGCGCGCGGGCCAACAACGGAAAATCCTGTGGCCGACGAATCGAATCGACCGACAAATCGATATCCAGATGAGGCCAATACAAATGGTCAGGGGTTGGCCAGGTCACCTCAGTGATTTGCGCCACCGTGGCCTGCTTGAACCAGGGGAACGGATCAAAAGGCACCAACAACTCCTCGTTGCCAAGCAGCAACCAAAAGCCGTTCTTGGAAATGTTGGTCACTTCAGCGACCAAAGTGATGGTTCCAGGCATTGTTGATTTCCTTGATATGCGCTTGAACAACCGCTTGCGCTTAGGTTATTTGACGAGGTGTCAGTCCAGTCGATGTGGCCAGATGCACGATCGGTGTCCGCCAAAATTTGGCCTCCCCGTCTGGATGTGCAACATGAACGTGAATGCGTGACTCCTCTCGCGAGAAGAAGAACAAACGAAATGGGCCATCACGAACGACAGTTAGTGCCATGCCCTCACTTTAGCCTATAGCCGAGGCGAATACACCCGCAATCCGGTGGCATACGAGCGCAACACGGGTTAATTCGCATTCCCACGCCGCACAGCGTTGCCCATAATGCACAGGGGCCCACCATGGCGGCGGGCCCTGTTTTATGGAAAGCCCCGCATGTCCAACGCCCCCGCCTTGCCTGTTCACCCTGCAGCCAAAGACTGCGATCCGCTCACTTTGGGATGGATGCAAGGCTCACCGCCGCCGGCCGACAAGATGATCCGCTTTCAAGACGGTAGCGGCTACCACTTTCCGCAACTGCGCTGGAGCTTTGCGCATTACCGGCAGATGGTGGCCACGGTGGCGGTACCCAAGGGCCTGAAGGCCATCACGCCTTTGCCCCAAGCCGCACAAAACCTGCCTGACATTCGCTACACGCCCATGACCGGCGCGGGCACCTGCTCTTGGGCCGACATGATGGAGGCAACCTACACCGACGCCTTGCTGGTGATGCACCAAGGCAAGGTGCTGTTCGAGCACTTTGGCGGCGTGATGTCGCCGCTGCAGCCGCACATTGCCATGTCGGTGTCCAAGTCGTTCATGGGTTTGATGGCCGCGTGCTTGGTGGCGGATGGCGTTTTGGACGAGTCGCAACGCGTTGATCATTACCTGCCTGAACTTGCGGGCAGCGGTTTTGCCGATGCCACCGTGCGCCAGGTCATGGACATGACCACCGGCATTGACTACACCGAAAACTACGCCGACCCGCAAGCCGAGATCTGGAACCACATGCGCGCCGGCGGCGTGATGCCCTGCCCGCCGGGCTACAACGGCCCGAGCAATTTTTACGACTACCTAAAAACCGTGCACAAACTGGGCACGCATGGCGAGCGCTTCACCTACCGCACCGCCAACACCGACGCCCTGGGCTGGATCGTGGCCCGTGCCAGCGGCCAGAGCACGGCGCAAATGCTGTCGCAGCGCATTTGGCAGCCCATGGGCGCCGAGCTGGACGCTTATTACACCGTCGACCCTATCGGCACCGCGTTTGCCGGCGGCGGCCTGAACACCGGCCTGCGCGACTTGGCCCGTTTTGGCGAGCTGGTGCGCAACCAGGGGCGCGTGGGTGACCAACAGGTGCTGCCCGAAGCTGCCTTGGCCAACACCTTTGCCGGCGCCGACCCGGCCCGCTTTGCCGCCAACGGTCCCGTCACCCTGCCGGGCTGGAGCTACCGCAATATGTGGTGGGTGTCGCACAACGCGCACGGCGCCATCATGGCGCGCGGCGTGCATGGACAAAACATTTACATCGACCCCAAGGCCGAAATGGTGATTGCCCGCTACGCCTCGCACCCGGTGGCTGCCAACGTGGCCAACGATGTGCACACCCTACCCGCCTACCACGCCATGGCGCTGGCTTTGCTCGGGTAAATGGCAGATTCAGGCCTCTCGGGCCTGGGGCCCCTCGAAGCCCGATAAAATCAGGGGCTTATGACAAACCAACTCGACAAAAAATCCCAAGCCTGGTCCGCGCTCTTTTCTGAACCCATGAGCGAGTTGGTCAAGCGCTACACGGCCAGCGTGTTCTTTGACAAGCGCCTGTGGCAAGCCGACATCAGCGGCAGCTTGGCCCACGCCGAGATGCTGGCAGCGCAAAAGATCATTGGCGCCAGCGACCTGGCCGACATTAAGCGCGGCATGGCTCAGATCACGCAAGAAATCGAGTCAGGTGCCTTTGAATGGAAGCTGGACCTGGAAGACGTGCACCTGAACATTGAAGCGCGTCTGACCCAACTGGTGGGCGACGCCGGCAAGCGCCTTCACACCGGCCGCAGCCGCAACGACCAAGTTGCCACCGACGTGCGGCTGTGGCTGCGCAGCGAGATGGACCTGATCATCGAGCTGCTGGTGGACCTGCAAAAGTCGCTGGTCGATGTGGCCGAGCACAACGTCGAAGTTATCCTGCCCGGCTTCACCCATTTGCAAGTGGCTCAGCCCGTGAGCTTTGCGCACCACCTCTTGGCTTATGTGGAAATGTTTGCGCGCGACGCCGAGCGCATGGTCGATGTGCGCCGCCGAACCAACCGCCTGCCACTGGGCTCTGCAGCACTCGCCGGCACCACTTACCCGCTAGACCGTGAGCGCGTGGCCCGCAGCCTGGGCATGGTCGATGCCGATGGTCATGCACAGGTCTGCCAAAACAGCCTAGACGGCGTGAGCGACCGCGACTTTGCGATTGAATTCACCGCCGCCGCCAGCCTGTGCATGATGCACATCAGCCGCATGTCTGAAGAACTGATTTTGTGGATGAGCCAAAACTTTGGCTTCGTCAAGATCGCAGACCGTTTCACCACTGGCAGCTCCATCATGCCGCAAAAGAAAAACCCCGACGTACCCGAGCTGGCACGTGGCAAAACAGGCCGTGTGTTTGGCCACCTGATGGGCCTGCTCACGCTGATGAAGGGCCAGCCCCTGGCCTACAACAAAGACAACCAAGAAGACAAAGAGCCGCTGTTTGACACCGTGGACACGCTCAAAGACACCTTGCGCATTTTCAGCGAAATGATCGGTGGCCAGCTCAATCCGGCCACCGGCCAAAAAGAAGGTGGCATCACCGTGAATGCCGACGCCATGCAAGCCGCGGTGAAAAAAGGCTACGCCACGGCCACCGACTTGGCCGACTACCTGGTGAAAAAAGGTCAGCCCTTTCGCGATGCGCACGAGACCGTGGCCCACGCCGTCAAAGCCGCCACCAGCCACAACTGTGATCTTTCAGAGTTGCCACTGGCCGTGCTGCAGGGCTTTCATGCGTCCATCGAAAAAGACGTCTACGAAGTCCTGAGTCTGCGCGGCTCGCTGAACGCCCGTAACACCTTGGGTGGCACTGCGCCCGCACAGGTCAAGCTGCAGATTGCACGGCACCGCGCCCGATTCAACTAACCTCGGCTGAGGGGGACTTGGATAAGCGCAAAGCCAAGGGACCGAGCAGAACACCGACGGCCAGCACACCGAAGGCGGCCATCCATGCTTCGGGCACTTGGCCGCCGCCTTGAGAATCCAAAGCCAGCCCCATGGCCCACCCTGACAGCGCCGAAAGTCCAAAACCCACCGTGGAGTGCATGGCCAAGGTCAGGCCTTTGAATTGGGGTTGCGCGCACGACATCATGCCGGCCGTGAGTGAGCCCGAGTCTGCAGTCACGGTGACCGCATACATCAAGATCAAGGCCAGCAATACCCACGCAGAACCACCCGCCCAAAAGCCAACCGACAAGGCGGTCACGCCGGAGGCCACCTGAATCCAGGTGATGGCGCGAATTCTGCCAAAGCGCAATGACATTTCGTTGCCCAGGATGCTGGCCGGCATGGCCAGCAAGGAAGCCAGAAAACTCACCACCACAGGCTCAGGCAAGGCTGCGCCCTGATGGCGAGCCACCACAAAGGTCCAAAATGCCACCACCCAGGTTCTGAAACCATACAACTCAAAGCAGTGCGCGCCATAACTCAAGATGTAGGCCATCGCCGGGCGATTGCGCAAAACCGGACGAACATCCAGCAAATGACCGCCCACCGAAACAGGCGTCATGGGCTGCATACGCCAAGCCACAAAGGCCATGACCAAGGGCCCCATGGCGGTGAGGCCGAAGGACCAGCGCCAACCCCAGGCATCGGCCACGAGTTGGGAAATCAAAAATGAAAAGCCAACCCCCATGGAATAACTGGAGGTGTACAAGGTGATGCTGCGTGAAGCGTTGGCATTGCCCAAGCGATCGATCAACGCGCGCAAGCCGGGCATATAGGCACCGGCAAAACTGGCGCCGGCCAAGGCCCAACACAGCATGCCGGTGAACCAACTGTCTGCCATGAATGCAAAGGCCAAGGTACTGAGGGCGCTGCACAAAGAACCGCGCAGCAAGATGCGCCGCGCATCGAAACGGTCGGTCAATGCGCTCAACAAAGGGACGGCAAGCATATAACCTGCGGCATAGCTGGCCGCCAGCAAGCCTGCTTGAGAGTGGGTCATGCCCCACAAGGGCATCAGGTGCTGAACCATCACCGCCGGCACAACCACATGGGGCAACAGATTGCCCACTTGGCCTATACACATGGCCCACACCAGGGCTTGACCTTGCAAGGGTTTCACCACTGGCGCCCTACCAAGCGGCATCCAGAATGCGGCGCACATCCTCGGGGCCATGGATTTTGCGGGGGTTGGTGTGAATCAAACGATCGTGCATTGCGTTGTGCGCAATCAGATCAAGCATCTGCGCTTGAACCCCCACTTCACGCAAAGTACGGGGCAAACCCAATTGCGCCACCAACTCTGCCACGACCTCACAGGCAGGTTTGTCGGGATCCCCCAGCGCTTCGCTGACACGCTGCTGCTGCGCGGCATTGACACTTTGGTTGAAGCGCAAGACATGCGGCAACATGACACAAGAGGTATAGCCATGCGGCACGCCCGCTGTGCCGCCCAACACATGGCCAATCCCGTGGCTGGCGCCTTTGTGAACGCCCGCACTGGAGCCGATGATGGACATCCAAGCACCCAGCTGGCAATCGAGCCGCGCCTCCAGATCGGCAGGATCTTTTTTGACGGCACGCAGCCCACGCCCCAGTAAGCGCAGGGCTTGAAATGAAGTGGCTTCAGAAAGGGGTTGCGTGTTGATCGAGCACAAATCTTCCACCGCGTGATCCACCGCGCGAATCCCCGTGGACAGCCACAACCATTCGGGCGTGTGTAAGGTCAATGCAGGATCCAGAATCACAGAACGCGGCGAGGCCTGGGGATGTAAGAAGTTTTCTTTCATTCCCTTGACCGTGTCTGTACAGCCCGCCAAAGCGCTGAATTCACCGGCTGAAAGCGTGGTGGAAATCACCGTGCAAGGCACCGTGGGCGCATGAAACTCAGGGCGTTCAATCCGACCATCGGCATGGACGCGGGTGGCCAATCGGTCCAGATCCTCGGCGGACTCGATCGCATTGCTCATGCACAGAGTGACCATTTTTCCGGCATCGGTGATCGAGCCGCCGCCCAGCGTCAAGATCAAGTCGGCCTTCGCCTTCGTGGCCTCTTGGGCTGCCTGGACCACAGCAAAGCGCGGCGTGTGCGCCGGCATCGCTTTGAACAAGCCCACGCAGCGTGCGCCCAGCACCGCCTGGAGCTCTTGCACGGCTTGTGTTTGACTCGCCAGGCTGGCACTGGCCAACACGTAAACACGTTGGGCACCCACGGCTTCCAACTCGATGGCGAGGGCCTGTGCAAAGGGGCTGCCGTAGATGATTCTCTGGGTATGGGGATAACTGTAAATACCAGAACGCATGGCGGTCCTTGTTGAGCCAGTGAGCAGGGGTCATCATCGCGGATTCACGACTTTCACGAGTCGCCCACTTGTCTGCTGCGGCCTTGACATCCAAAGTGAACGTATCAAGATGAGCTCACTTCAATTTCTTCGGCGAAGGTCTTTTCATGCATGATTTTGCATTTCCCGCAGTCGCGCTGCCTGAGAGTGCGCAGCTGCTGCGGCAACAAGTTCGCGACTTTCTGCAACGCGAAATGGATGCCGGCACGTTCACCCCGCGCCAAAATTCATGGTCCGATGGCGATGCAGAATTCAGCCGCAAATGCGGGCAAGCCGGCTACATCGGCATGGTCTGGCCCAAGGCCTATGGCGGCCATGAACGCACAGCGCTGGAACGCTATGTGATGACCGAAGAAATGCTGGCCGGCGGCGCACCCGTTGGCGCCCACTGGGTGGCCGATCGGCAAAGTGGCAACCAGATCCTGCGCCATGGCAGCGAGCGGGCCCGTCAATTGATCTTGCCGAAAATTGCAGCGGGCGAATGCTTTTTTTCGATCGGCATGAGCGAACCCGATTCGGGCTCCGACCTGGCCGCCGTCACAACCAAAGCTGTGAAGACAGAGGGCGGCTGGAAAATTTCTGGCACCAAAGTCTGGACCAGCAGTGCGCATCGCGCCCACTACCTGATTGCTTTGGTGCGCACCGCGCCGAAAGAAGAAGATCGCCATTTGGGCATGACGCAGTTCATTGTGGATTTGAAATCTCCCGGTTTGAAATTGAGCCCCATCCTGAACATCTACGGCGCACACGACTGGAATGAAGTCGTTTTTGATGAGTGCTTTGTGCCCGATGACATGGTCATGGGGGAAGTCGGCGGCGGCTGGAACATGGTCACCGGGGAGTTGGCGTTTGAGCGTTCCGGCCCCGACCGTTTTTTGAGTACTTACCAACTCTTGCTGGCGGCCATGGCGCAATTGGGCGATCAACCCGATGCCCGCGCGGTGAATGAAATTGGCCGCTTTGTGGCCCACCTGACCACCTTGCGACGCATGTCCACCTCGGTCGCCGGCATGCTCACTCGAGGCGAAAAACCCATTCTTGAAGCCGCCTTGGTCAAAGACATCGGCACCGCATTTGAGCGGGAAATTCCAGAGATTTTTCGCCAACTGATCCCCTGTGAACCGGTGATGGACAGTGACAGCGTCGACTTTGAAGCCCTGCTGGGTATGGGCATGTTGAAGGCACCCGGCTTCACCATCCGCGGCGGCACACGTGAGATTTTGCGCGGCATGATTGCCAAAGGATTGGGACTGCGATGAGCGATATTCGTGATGATCTGGAAAAAACGGTGGATCGCATCTGTGAAGCGCATTGCACCAAAAATGTCTTCATGTCGAGCGAGTCAGGTACCTGGCCGCAAGCGCTGTGGCAGGCGCTCGAAGAAGTCGGACTGCCCCAAGCCTGCCTGAGTGAAGCACAAGGCGGCAGCGGCCTGAGCTATGAAGACGCGCTGTATGTCTTACGGCGCACGGCCTACCATGCCGCGCCGGTGCCACTGGCCGAGACTTTCCTGGCCGGCCGACTGCTTTGTGCCGCAGGGATGGAGGTGCCTGCAGGGGTTTTGTCAGTCAGCGGGTCCCACCTCAAAGACCGTTTGAAACTGACGGGGGATGCGGCTTCGCCGACCCTGTCGGGTCATGCGCACCGCGTGCCTTGGGGTTTGTCTTGCGATCATCTGGTGCTGGTGGCCGAGCGCGATGGCGCGCCCTGCGTGGTGCGGGTGGAGCGCAAAGACTTGGCGCAAACAATTCATGCCATGACACCCAATTTGGCTGGCGAACCTCGTGTCCAGTTTGAGTTTGCAAACACCCCTGTTCAAGCGGTGGGCTTGTTGGCCGACGCGCGTGAGCGGCTAGGTTGCGAAGGCGCCTTGATGCGTTCTGTGCAAATGGCCGGCGCCTTACAGCGCGCATTGGCTTACTCCCTGCAATATGCCAATGACCGCGTGCAGTTTGGCCGCCCGATTGGTAAGTTCCAGGCGGTGCAGCACATGCTGGCCGTGTTAGCAGGGCATGTGGCCGCGACCACGGCGGCCGCAGACGCGGCCATTGAAGTGTCCAGCGCAGCACCCGAACTTTTTGCCGTGGCCGTTGCGAAATCCAGAGCGGGAGAAGCCGCCGGCAAAGGCGCAGAAATTGCCCACCAAGTGCATGGGGCCATGGGCTTTACCCGTGAACATAATTTGCATCACTTGACGCGGCGACTGTGGTCGTGGCGCGATGAGTTTGGCAACGAAACCCATTGGCAGACTCGCATTGGCGAGATGGCTTTAAAGCAAGGGGCCGACAAATTGTGGCCATTCCTCACAAGTTTGTGAATTCCAACCGATTCAGGACACCGATCATGCTCAAGCGAAATCTCATTTTTGGCGCTGCTTTGTCCATCGCCATGGCCATCTCTGTCGGGGCGCTGGCCCAGGAGAAAGAATTTCCATCGCGACCGCTGCGCATCTTTGTGCCCTTTACCGCAGGCAGTGGCTCGGACACCACGGCGCGATTTTTTGGCGATCGCTTGGCCAAACAACTGGGCCAAAATGCGGTGATCGAAAACAAACCCGGCGCCAGCGGCATTATTTCTGTGCAGGCCTTGTTGGCGCTGCCAGCCGATGGGCACACCATTTTGTTGGCCAGTAATTCGCCCATTTCGGTCAATCCGGTGAGCATCAAAAACCTGCCCTACAACCCCATGACCGACCTGACCCCGTTGGCGGGCTTGTCGCGCAATATGAACGTTTGGGTCGTCTCCGCCAACTCCAAATTGAACAGCTTGAAGGACGTGGTGGAGTACGCCAAACACAACCCGACCAAGCCTTTGAGTTTGGCCAACTATTCGGCCGGCTACCGTTTGTCTGGCGAATGGTTTTCGAATATGGCGGGCATTAAATTCAACCACATCACCTACAAAGGCGGTGCGCAAATTTTCACCGACCTGATGGGGGATCAACTCGATGTCGGCATTGCCGACCTGGGCGGTGCGGCCTCCTTGATCAAGGCAGGAAAACTCAAGGCCATCGCCGTGTCGGGTGAAAAAAGACATCCTGATTTCCCCACTGTCCCCACCTTCATCGACAGCGGATTTCCAGATTTCGTGAATTACTCTTGGACCTCGTTTTACGTCAAAGCGGGTACCCCCGAAGCCATAAAGAAGAAACTCACCGAGGCCCTGGTGAAAGTGCGTGATACTCGTGAAGGCAATGACTACAACCGGGCCTCAGGCGCAGAAAGCATGCCCTACTTTGGCGAGAGCATGCAAAAATTCCAGCAAGACGAATTGGAGCGCTTTACACGCATTGCCAAGCTGGCGGGAATTCAACCCGAATGACGGGCGTTCGCGTGTCGATGTACCGACCCGACCTCCTGCGCGGTCAACGCATTTTGATCACGGGCGGCGGCACGGGCTTGGGTAAAAGCATTGGCCAGCGCTATGTGGCCTTGGGTGCGGACTTGGTGATCTGTGGCCGCCGGGCAGAGGTACTGGCGCAAACCGCCCAAGAGTTCAAGGACACCCTGGGGGTGAGCATCGAGACTCATGTCTGCGATGTGCGCGATGCGCAGGCGGTCACCTCGATGATGGATGCCATCTGGGCTAACGGCCCCCTGGATGTTTTACTCAACAATGCGGCCGGTAATTTTTTGGCCCGCACCGAGCGTTTGTCGCCGCGCGCCTTTGATGCCGTCGTGGACATTGTGCTCAAAGGATCCGCTTATTGCACGATGGACGTTGGGCGTCGCTGGATCGCCGCTGGCCGCAAAGGCACGGTCATGTCGATCCTGACCCAGTCGGCTATGACCGGCATGCCCTACACCGTTCCTTCTGCGATGGCCAAGGCCGGCGCGTTGGCCATGATCCGAAGTCTGGCCGTCGAATGGGGACCTTATGGGATTCGCACGGTGGGGGTGGTCCCAGGGCCATTTCCCACGGAAGGTGCCTGGTCCCGATTGATGCCGCAAGAGCGGATCGGCGAAGCGCCGATTGAGCAAGGTGTGGCCCTGCGCCGCTTGGGCGAGCACCATGAGTTGGCCGACTTGTGCGTGTATTTGATTTCGGAAAGCGCCGCGTTCATCACCGGCGAAGCCGTGGTCATCGACGGTGGCCGCTGGCTCCAGGGCGCGGCAGGGGCTTCGGCGTACCACATGCAGCAGTGGCCCGACAGCACCTGGGACAGCCTCAAACCCAAGAAAACCGCCGCATGAACCCCAATTTGGATTTGTCGCAAGGTCCCCTGACCGGGATTCGCATACTGGATTTGACCTCCGTGGTGTTAGGCCCCTTGGCCACGCAGATTCTGGGCGATTACGGCGCCGACGTGATCAAGGTGGAGAGCCTTGAAGGCGATTTGATGCGCTCCAATGGCGTCCATCTGGCACCGGGCATGAGCTCCATTTACCTGACCATCAACCGCAACAAACAGTCGATCGCACTGGACCTCAAGAGCGAATCGGGCAAAGAAATTTTGCGCCAACTCATTCCCCGGGTGGATGCGGTGGTGCACAACATGCGCGTGTCTGCCATCGAAAAACTCGGCTTTGGTTACGACGAAGTGGTGAAGTTGAATCCGCAGATCGTGTATTGCGCGGCCACCGGTTTTGACCAAGACGGTCCTGACAAAGACCGCCCTGCATTTGACGACATCATTCAAGCGGCCTGCGGTCTGGCCAGTGTCAACAGTCTGGGCCATTCAAGGCCGGACTACATCGCCACCTTGGTGGCCGACAAAACCACCGGTATGGCCTTGGTCAATGCGGTGCTGGCTGCTTTGTTGGCCAAAGAGCGCAGCGGTCAAGGGCAGTATGTGGAAGTGCCGATGCTCGAGACCATGGTGGCGTTCACCTTGGTCGAGCACATGGGTGGCTTGACACACAACCCGGCCACCCTGAATGCCGGCTACAGCCGCATCTTGTCCGGCGGGCGCCAGCCCAGTCCTACGCGCGATGGTTTCATCGCCATGCTGCCCTACACCAACCACCACTGGGAAAGCTTTTTCAAGGACGCGGATCAAGAAGCCCTGGGCAAATCGTTGGGCGTCACCAACCGCGTCCAACGCAACGCCAACATCAAAGCGCTGTATGCGGCTTTGCATCAAATCACCCTCGGCAAAACCACCGCAGAATGGCTCGTGATTTGCGACCGCTTGGACATACCAGCCACGCCCATCTACGCCATGGAAGACTTGCCTGCCCATCCGCAGTTGCAAGCCGTGAAGTTATTTACAGACGATGTGCATCCCGATGTCGGCGCCATCCGTTATGTGCGCCCACCGGTCAAATTTTCCAAAACTCCCGCCAAAGTGCGCCACCAGGCCCGCCGATTAGGGCAGGATACCCGCGCCATCTTGTCCGAATTGGGCTACAGCGCCAGCCAGGTCGATGCGCTTGAGCAGCAAGGGGCCATCTTGAATGGCGACTGAATTTTTTGAAGACTTTTAAACACAGGACCACGCCATGAGCCCAACCCCCGAACTAAAAATCACCCACGACGGCCATGTCACCTTGGTTGAAATTTGCCGTCCACCGCACAACTTTTTTGACTTTGAGTTGATCCAACAAATTGCCCAAACCTTCGAGGAATTGGATTTAAACCCGCAATGCCGCGCGATCGTTCTGGCCTCTGAAGGCACGGCATTTTGTGCGGGCGCCAACTTCAACAGCTCGAACGACAAAATCAGTCGCCCCGAAAATCCAGGCACCAACCCCTTGTATTTTGAAGCGATTCGAATTTTTGCCTGCAAAAAACCCATCGTGGCCGCGATTCACGGACCCGCCGTGGGCGGTGGCCTGGGCCTGGCCTTGGTGGCGGATTTCCGTGTCACCTGCCCTGAAGGACGCTTCTCAGCGAACTTCAACCGACTGGGATTCCACCCCGGGTTTGGTTTATCGGTCACGCTGCCGCGTTTGGTCGGCATCCAGCAAGCCAATCTGTTGTTTTTCACAGGACGACGCATCAACGGCGAGGAGGCCGTGGAGATCGGCCTGGCCGATCTGCTGGTGCCGCAAGCGGATGTCCGCGCGCAAGCCCTGAAACTGGCCCACGAAATCGCCGTCTCCGCACCGCTGTCACTTCAGTCCACGCGCGCCACGCTACGCCAAGGTCTGGTGGCGCAATTGGAGCAAGCCGTGGCGCATGAAAGTCTGGAACAGAACTGGCAGTTCAAATCGGCAGACTTCAAGGAAGGCGTCAAAGCCATGACGGAGCGCCGAGAGCCTCAATTCCAAGGTCGTTAAACCCGGCCTTTGGCGTTCATCACCGGGTGAATTTTTTCAAGAAAAGATTTTGAATATGCACGACTTGATCATTCGCAACGCGCAGGTTTTTGACGGCACAGGACTGCCCGCGGTGCTGGCCGATGTGGCGGTGTCACAAGGGCGCATTGTGCAGATCGGCAAGGTCAACGGGCCAACCCATGAAACCATCGACGCCCAAGGCCTGGCCTTGATGCCCGGCATCGTGGACTTGCATACGCACTATGACGCGCAAGTCACCTGGGACCGCACCCTGTCCCCCTCACCCGCTTTGGGGGTGACCACCGCAGTGATCGGCAATTGTGGTTTTGGCATTGCGCCTTGCCCCGCCCCACTGCGCGAAACCATGTTGAAAAATCTCTCTGTCGTAGAAGGCATGGATTTGCAATCCCTGTTGACCGGCGTGAATTGGGAGTTTGAGACCTTTGGCCAGTACATGGACCAGTTGCGGCGCATTGGCCCCTACGTCAACACCGCGGTGTTTGCGGGGCACTCGGTCATCCGAACGTCCGTGATGGGGGCACAAGGTTCGACCCAAGCAGAACCCAGCCCGGAGCAATTGCAGGCCATGCAGACCCTGGTACGTGAGGCCATGGCGCAAGGCGCGATTGGTTTTGCGTCCTCCTTCTCGCCCAATCACAGTGGCTTTGGCGGCATTCCCATGCCCTCGACCATTGCCAGCGAAGACGAGTTGCGTGCCCTGACCTCGGTCTTGGGCGAGCTGCACAAAGGTGTCTTCATGATGGCCACGGGCTCGCGCGCCAGTCCCGACGTGATGGAGTCCATCGTGGAGGCGACAGGGCGACCCGGCTACATCTCCACCGTTTTGACCATGTACAACGAGGGCAATCCGACTTTAGGCCCCACGTACTATGAGCGCTGCGCACAGGCCTTGGCCAGAGGCCATGAGTTGTACATCCTGACCAGTTGCCAACCGCTGTCGTTTGACTTCACCTTGACTGACCCGTATGTGATGCTCAGTCACTCCGCTTTCAATCCCATCAAAAACGCAGACGTTTCCGCCTACGCCGACATCTACCGCTCGGCCAGTTTTCGCCAAGCGTTCCGCAAGAACTTGCTTCAACCCGAGGCCGGCATTCTTTTTCTGGGCAACTGGCGGCACATCGAAGTGGGTCAAACCAGCCACCCCGAAAACGCGGCCCTGGAAGGCATAAGCATTCAAGATCTGGCCGATCAGCGCGGGCTGGACCCGGTGGATGTCTTTTTGGATCTGGCGCTGGCCGAAGATCTGGGCACCCATTTCGTGGGTAAGTTTTTCAACAACAATGACGAAGGCGTCGCCCCGTCCCTGAAACACCCGGCCAGTGTGATCACCTTGTCCGACGCGGGTGCGCACTTGACCTACATGTGTGACGCAGGCTTTGGCCTTTACTTCCTGTCCCATTGGGTGCGCGAGACGGGGCATTTCACTTTAAGCGAAGGCATTCGCCGACTCACCAGCGAGCCTGCAGACCGCTTTCGCATTCCAGACCGTGGCCGCTTGCATGTGGGCTTGCCAGCCGACCTGTTGTTGTTCGACCCCGACACGGTGGGCATTTCCAAACCTGTGCCGCAGCAGGACTTGCCAGGGGGCGGCACCCGCATGGTGCGCACGGCCACGGGGGTCCATGGGGTTTGGGTCAATGGCGTCAAAGTCCATGACGGGCAAAACTACGTCGAACACGAACACGGGCCCGGCCACGTTCTGGATCACTTCAATTCCTAAGGGACGTGTATGAAACTGCTTTTTCGCTGCGTGGCCACTCTGTTGCTGCTGGGGATGTCCGGCGCGCTGTGGGCGCAAAACTGGCCGACCAAACCGATTCGCATGATCATTGCCTTTCCGCCCGGAGGGCCCACCGACCTGGTCTCACGCGTGCTAGCGCAGCGCCTGTCGGAACAACTGGGTCAACAAGTCATCGTCGACAACAAGCCCGGCGCTGGCGGTAACATCGCGGCCGAATTGTCGGCCAAGGCTGCGCCCGATGGCTACACCGTGTTCTACAACACATCGGCCATCGTGATCGGACCGGCCTTGTATGGCAAGGTGAATTACGACCCCTTGAAAGATTTTGCCCCTGTGGCGTTGACGGCCAGCGTGCCCCTCGTGCTGGTGGTGAACCCGCAACTGCCGGCCCGCTCGGTCAAAGAGTTTTTGGATCTGGCCAAGTCGCGTGCCGGTGCGCTCAACTACAGCTCATCCGGCACGGGAACGATCACCCATCTGGCCAGCGCCATGATGTCCACGCAGATGGGCCTTCAAACCCAGCACATTCCCTACAAAGGCAGCGCCCCGGGTTTGGTTGATCTGGTGGCGGGTCAAACGCAGTTCATGATCGACACCATGAACACGGTGCTGCCGTATGCGCGTGACAACCGCTTGCGGGGATTGGCCGTGACGGGCAGCAAGCGCTCGGCGCTTATGCCCGAGCTGCCGACCCTGGCCGAATCAGGCATGCCCGGCTTTGAAGCGGCGGCCTGGCAAGGCATTGTGGTTCCCACAGGCACACCGGCAGACATCATTCAAAAACTCAATGTAGAAGTGAACAAAGCCTTGGCCAATCCTGATGTGCGCTCGCGCCTGGCCGCACAAGGGGCGGACATTTTGGGTGGCTCTCCCGCAGAATATGCGGCTTACCTGCGCACGGAAATTCCGCGTTGGACCAAGGCCGTCAAGGACTCGGGCGCCAAAGCAGAATAATCAGCTTTTCGGTCCGAACAGGCCCTGGCCGGCTCAACGGTTGGTTGCGCCCGCAAGCTGAAGCGCTTGTATGGCCTGCGCATCCCAACCCGCTTCGCGCAAGACCTGCTCACTGTGTTGGCCCAAGCGGGGGGCCGGTTTTTGCTGAGGCAAATTGGGTGTTCCTGAAAAACGAACGGGCACACCAATTTCAAGCATCTTGCCCTCGCTGGGGTGCTCCACCTGTTGCAACATACCGACCGCATGAAGATGAGGGTCTTGGATCAAACTGTCGATATCGTGCATGGGCATGCAAGGGATATCGGCCTGATTCAAGCGCTCCATCCAAGCCTCGGTGGTGTCCGTGGCCATGGCGGTGGCGACCATGCCGTACAAATCGTTGATGTGCAAGGTGCGTGCCCCGATCGAGGCAAACCGCGGGTCCTGTTGAAACAACGCTCCCTGCCCGATCAACTCCAAAAACTTTTTCCAATGGCGGTCGGTGTAGATCAAGACACAGATATAGCCGTTGTGTGTTTGGTAAGGGCGTCGCTCTTTGACCAGCAAGCGAGAATAACCCGTGGGCCCCATGGGCGGCTCATAGGACGCGCCGGCCATGTGCTCGCCCAACACGTATTGCGCTAAGGTTTCAAACATGGGCACTTCCACCGCTTGGCCCAGGCCCGTTTGGTAGCGGGACACCACCGCGGCCAAGATGGCGTTGCAAGCCATCAACCCGACCGTGCGGTCAGCCAGGGTCAAGGGGACATAACGAGGCTCGCCCCCACTGGCTTGACTCATCAAACTGGGGACGGCGCAAATGCCTTGAATCAAGTCGTCATAAGCCGGTTTGCCCGCGTAAGGGCCGTTTTCGCCATAGCCGTAAAGCCCCGCGTAAATGATTCGGGGGTTGATGGCTTTCAGGCCTTCGTACGCAATGCCCAGTCGCAGCATGGCCTGAGGCCTGATGTTGTAGACCACCACATCGGCTGTTTCCACCAATTTGAAAAACGCGTTCAGTCCCTCTGGCTTTTTCAAGTCCAGCACCAAGCTGCGTTTGTTGCGGTTCACATGCAAAAAGTTCGACCCCATGCGCTCATGGCGCATCGGGCCAATGCCTCTGACGGTGTCGCCAGAAGGCGACTCGATCTTGATCACATCAGCGCCCATGTCCGCCATCAGCTGTGTGGCATAGGGGCCCATCAACACACTGGACAGATCCAGAATTCGCAATCCACTTAAAGCACCACTCATATTGCTCTCACTTGTTGGGATGAATGGCCCGGGCCAGAGGGCTTGCGCACCGAACTGGTTTGACTCAGACAGCCCAGTCTAGGTCTGAAAGCCCGTCGCGGCTGCAACATAGATGACGCGCAAAGGTTGCTGTTGTCACAGTCTCTGGGTTACCCTGAGGTTTGACCATGCTGGCTTTCTCAGCGCCTTCCCATCACCTGCGACATCACGGCGCAAGGGACTTGGGGATTTTTTTGAACGGGTGTCCATGTATCCATTCCATTACCAAAAAGCCAGTTCTGTGGCGCAGGCCAGTGCGGCTCTGGCCCGCAGTGGGGAGTCTCGGCTGTTGTCGGGCGGCATGACCCTGATCCCCTCCCTCAAACACCGTTTGATCCAGGTCGATGAACTGATTGACATCAAAGGCATTCCGGGTCTGTCAGACATCCGCATGCAAGGCGATCAGTTATGGATCGGCGCGGGCGCCACCCACAAACAAGTGGCGCAGCACGCGCAGGTGCGCGCCTTCAGTGCCGGATTGGCCGACCTGGCGGGCCTGATTGGCGACCCGCAAGTGCGCGCCCGTGGCACGCTGGGGGGCTCTGTGGCCAACAACGACCCTGCAGCCGACTACCCAGCCGCCGTGCTGGGCTTGGCCGCGAGCATCGTGACCTCGCACCGCGAGATCGCCGCTGACGACTTCTTCAAAGGCATGTTTGCCACCGCCTTGGCGCCAGACGAAGTGATTCAGGGCTTGCGTTTTGCGCGCCCCTTGAAAAGTGCTTACGCCAAATTTCGCCACCCAGCCACGGGCTATGCCATGGCCGGCGTGTTTGTGGCGCAAACCGACGCAGGCGCTTGGCGCGTGGCCGTGACCGGCGCGACCGACGGCGTTTGCCGCTGGCCTGAAGCCGAAGCTGCGGCAGGCCATTCGCCCGCTGACTTGCGCTTTGTGCATGACGGTGTGCTCGACGACATTCACGCCCCTGCTGCCTACCGTACGCACTTGGTCAGCCTTTTGTATGCCCAAGCTGTGACCCGCCTGTCTTGATCTGATGATGGAACCCCACCCCATGCGCCCAATCTCACTGACCGTCAACGGCCACACCCACGCAGTCGCAGTCGAAGACCGCACCCTGCTGGCCGACCTCTTGCGCGACCAACTGCACCTCACCGGCACCCATGTGGGTTGCGACACCAGCCAATGCGGTTGTTGCACGGTGTTGATGGACGGTGACGCGATCAAGTCTTGCACCGTGCTGGCGGTGCAAGCCGAGGGCGCCCACATCACCACCATTGAGGGTTTGGCCAAAGGCCCAGACTTGCACCCGATTCAAGCCGCTTTTTCGCAGTGCCACGGACTGCAATGCGGGTTTTGCACGCCAGGCATGATCATGGCCACAGCCAGTTTGCTCTCCCACACGCCACAGCCCACCGAGGCGCAAATCTTTGAGGGTTTGGCGGGCAATTTGTGCCGCTGCACCGGCTACATCCATATCGTGGAATCCGTCAAGCTGGCGGCAAAGACGCTTCAGGAGAAGACGGTATGAACGCCCGTTTCACGCCCTCACGGCAAGAAGATCTGCCCTTGATCACAGGCCAAGGGCGCTTCACGGCAGACCACCATTACCCGGGCACGCTGCACGCGTTTGTGATCCGCTCCATGCATGCACATGCACGCATCACTTCAATCGATTTGGCTGCCGTTCGCGCCTACCCCGGCGTGCGGTGGGTGGTCACGGCGAAAGAGGTGAAGGCCTTGGGCGCAGGGCATATCCCCCACCCCATCACCGCCAAAGGGCCTGCCGGTGAAGATCAAAAAATAGCCCTCATGCCCTTGTTGGCCGAAGGCACGGTGCGTTTCGTCGGGCAACCGGTGGCCATGGTGTTTGCCGATTCGGCCCTGGTGGCGCAGGATGCGGCGGAAATGGCGGTGATTGAATACGAGGTGCTCGACGCCGTCACCGACCCCGAAACCGCCACACAGGCGTCGGCCCTGCAATTGCACGACCATGTGCCGCGCAACCTGTCGGTGCATTTTTCTTCTGGCGATGCCGCTCTGGTCGAGGCCGCCTTTCAAAAGGCAAGCCACACCAGTCAACTGCGCGTGGTGAGCCAGCGCTTGATGGGCGTGCCCATGGAGCCGCGCGCGGTGGTGGCAAGGCACGATGCGGCCACCGGCGTGACCACCGTGCACACGCCGCACCAAGGCGTTTTAGGCATGCGCAATTTCTTGGCCATTGCCGCAGGCGTGCCGCCTGAGTCTTTGTGCATCGATGCCAACGATGTCGGTGGCTCTTTCGGCTTGCGCGGTGGGGCGTATACCGAACATGGCGTGCTGGTGCTGGCCGCCCGCCATCTGGGCTGCGCTGTGGCATGGACAGGTTCGCGAAGTGAAATTTTCTTGAGCGACTGGCATGGCCGGGCATTGATTCTGAATGGCGACATTGCACTGGATGCTGCAGGCCATATATTGGCCATCCGCTTCAAAGACTGCGTGGACGCGGGCGCCTACAACTGCATGATGAGCACGTTCATTGGCACGCGCAACCTGTCGATCACCATGGGCGGGGTCTACCAAGTGCCGGCCCTGTACATGGAGTCTGAAGTGGTCTACACCAACACCACCCCCGTCTCCGCCTACCGTGGTGCGGGTCGCCCGGACATTGCTTACGCGATCGAGAGACTGGTTGACTTTGCCGCGCATCAGCATGGCTTTGACCCGATCGCATTGCGCCGCCAAAATTTCATTGAAGAATCAGCATTCCCCTACAAAACGGCCAACGGCAGCACCATTGACACCTGTTTGAGTGGCAAGTTGTTGGACCGTGCCTTGGCCATGTCGGACTATGCCGGTTTTGAACAACGCCGCGCCCAAGCCCTGACACGCGGCAAATACCGCGGCATCGGTCTGTCCACCTTTCTTGAAGCCTCTGGAGCAGGCACCGCGCCCAAGGATCAGGCCTTGGGTGAATTCCAAGCCGATGGCTGCTTGCACGTATATGGCGTGACCGGCCCCTCAGGACAAGGGCACTCGACCTCGTTTGCCAGCATCATCGAAAACGCCTTGGGCTGGCCGGCTGACCGGGTGCGCTACGAAGCAGGCAACGCCAAACACAAGCTGCTGGGCAATGGCACGGGCGGTTCACGCTCCCTGTATGGGGCCGGCAGTGCCATTGTGGCCATGTGCCACAAGATGATTGAGTCACTCCAACCCCTGGCCGCACAGGCCCTGGGGGTGAGCGCTGACGAGGTTCATTTTGACAAAGGACTTTGGACGGGACCGCAGCACAGCATCAGCACCGCACAGCTGATTGACGCCTTGCCGCAGGCGGCGCAATGCGCACTCAGTGTGATGGGCGAAGCCACCTCGGGTTCGACTTACCCCAACGGTTGCCATGTCGCCGAGGTTGAAATTGATCCCGCCACAGGGACCACGGAATTGATTCACTACTATGCCGTCGACGATTTGGGCCAAGTGATCTCGCCCCAACTGGTGCGTGGCCAAGTCCACGGCGGCGTGGTGCAAGGCTGGGGCCAAGCCTTTTGTGAGCAAGTGGTGTACGACGCCCAAGGCCAATTGCTGACCGGCAGCTTCATGGACTACGCCATGCCCCGTGCAGGCTGCGTGCCGCACCTGAGCAACGAAACCTACGAGGTGCGAACCCAGCTCAACCTGCTCGGCTCCAAAGGGGTAGGCGAATCGGGCTGCACAGGTTCATTGCCGGCGCTGGCCAATGCCGTCATGAGTGCCTTGCGCCCCTATGGCATCGATCAAATGGACATGCCTTTCACAGCCCCCAAAATTTGGATGGCTTTGCAAGAGCGTATGTGAGGAAAGACGAGGAGCGTCGGTTCACAGGGCCCATCAAGGACGCAAGTACACAAAGCCTTCTTGGGCTTGCAAGCGCGCCACCTCGGCCACGCCCGAGGGTACGATCTTGGCTTCTAACAGCACTTTGTCAGCCGAGATCTGGCGCGTCACCAAGGTGTTGTTGCACACCCTGAACTCCACGCCTTTGGCGGCCAAGTCGCTCACGCTGCCTGAAAATGGTTGGCCTGCGGCATTGTTGGCGCCATCGAGCAAAAAGTCGATACCCTGGCCGTGCGCCACCACTACAATTTTCGCGCTCGGGTCCGCCGCCAAATGGTTGCGGATATTGCCGATCGCCCGCGTCGATTGCGCCACACCGTCCACCAAGTGGTAGACCACCTTGATCTGCGACCAAGAAAGACTGCAGGCCAACAAGCCTGCGATCAAGAACAAAAACCGTTTCACGCATCACTCCTCAATTGTTCTGATGTTACTGGCGATCGTACCGGCTTGTGGGCCTAGGCGTTCAGCCCTCGACAAACACCCGCGCCTTGCGCGGTGTCAGCACCAAGGTTTCGCCTTCTTTGAAGTCTTGCTGGCGGTATTGCGAGGCCGACAACTGCGCCTCTATGATGGCGTCTTTGCCAAAGTGGCTTTCCACCGGCTCCAGCTCCAGCCGGGCCACCGGTCCCACCACAATGGCGCGCGTGAGCTTGGCCACAATGCCTACGTTGCTTGCACCCGAGGTGTAGCGGGCCACATCCAGGTCATGCGGGCGCACATAGGCAAAGGCCTTGGCGTCTTGCACCTGGCCATGCTCAGGCGTATCCAGACGCACGGCGTGTTGGTCTGAGCCAATCAGCATTTCGCCTTCGTGGGCGCGGCCGTGGAACAAATTCACGTCGCCCAAAAAGCCATAGACGAACGGGCTGGCAGGGTTGTCCCACACATCTTGTGGTGAGCCGATTTGCTCGATCTGGCCCTTGTTCATCAGCACCACGCGGTCGGCCACTTCCAAGGCTTCTTCTTGGTCGTGGGTCACAAAAATACTGGTCACATGCAAC